>CAJBHE010000082.1 GCA_903952885.1 uncultured Burkholderiales bacterium | reverse complement strand
TTGGCCAAACACTTGGGTGAAGGTGGTTTTGGCAGGGCTGATGGCAGGCACCAAGCCCACTGCGGGGTCAAACTTGCCCGGGCCGTGGTAGGCCACAGGATCGGCCTCGGCCAGTTTGTAGCCTTGACCTTTTTTGGTCACCACATGCAGGAACTGTGGACCTTCAAGGTTCTTGATATTTTCCAGCGTAGGAATGAGCGAATCAAGGTCATGCCCATCAATCGGACCAATATAGTTGAAACCAAATTTTTCAAACAAGGTCGCAGGCACCACCATACCCTTGGCGTGTTCTTCAAAACGCTTGGCCAGTTCAAACAAAGGCGGTGCGCCTTTGAGCACTTGCTTGCCCACCTCTTTGGCTGTCGCGTAAAACTTGCCGCTCATGAGTTGCGCCAAGTAGCGGTTGAGCGCGCCCACGGGCGGGCTGATGGACATGTCGTTGTCGTTCAAGATGACAAGCAACTTAGACGTGGACACGCCTCCGTTGTTCAAGGCTTCAAAAGCCATGCCAGCGGTCATAGCGCCATCACCGATTACGGCGATGGCATGGCGTTGTTCGCCTTTTTGCTGAGCGGCGATGGCCATGCCTAGGGCAGCTGAAATACTGGTGGACGAGTGGGCCGTACCAAAAGCGTCGTACTCGCTCTCATCACGGCGCGGAAAACCGCTCAGGCCTTGTCGTTGGCGCAGCGTGCCCATTTGGTCGCGACGCCCCGTCAAAATTTTATGCGGGTAGGTTTGGTGCCCTACGTCCCACACGATGCGATCATGCGGCGTATTAAATACATAGTGCAGGGCAACGGTCAACTCCACCGTGCCGAGGTTGGAGCTCAGGTGACCGCCTGTTTTGGCCACGCTGGTGAGCAAGAAAGCACGCAACTCATCGGCCAGCGCTGACAACTGTTGGCGCGGCAAGGCCCGTAGGTCAGTGGGTGAATTGATAGTTTGCAACAAATTAGGCATAGTTATTCACGTGTTCCGGTTCGCCACACGCTCAGCCAAAGCGGCCAGTGTGTGGGTGTGCGTCAAGCCAGTGCTATGCAAGGCCTCAAGAGCCTCTTGGAGCAAAAACTGCACGTATGACTTAGCCTTGCCCAAACCCAACAGCGACACATAAGTGGGTTTGTCGTTGGCAGCGTCTTTGCCTGCAGTTTTACCTAGCGTTGCTGAGTCAGCAATGACATCCAAAATATCGTCCACCACTTGAAAGGCCAAGCCCAATGCTTCCCCATATCGCTTCAACCCACTCAAGGCTTGGGGAGAAGCGTTGCCACAAGCTGCGCCCATCATCACACTCCCTTCTAGCAAGGCCCCTGTTTTTAAGCGGTGCATCTGACGCAGCTGGTCTTCGCTCAAGGCCATGCCGACGCTGGCCAGGTCGATCGCTTGGCCGCCCGCCATGCCGGCATGTCCTGCGGAGGTCGCCAACAAACGACACAAACGAGCTTGGACAGTATCGGGAATGGTCGAAGCGTCGGGGGTGAGAAATTCAAAAGCCAAAGCCTGCAAAGCATCGCCAGCCAACAAGGCTTGTGCTTCGCCAAACTGGGCATGCACCGTGAGCTTGCCACGGCGCAACAAGTCGTTGTCCATGCAAGGCATGTCGTCGTGCACCAGCGAATAGGCGTGAATCAACTCCACCGCGCACGCGGCGCGCAAGGCAGCTTCGTCTAAGACATCGTCTTTCGTACCATGAGCCACAGCCTCACGTGCCGCCAACACCAACAAGGGACGCAAACGTTTGCCACCATCCAGCACGGCGTAACGCATGGCCTCCCCCAAACCCGCAGGCGCTTGGGGGCTGATCCAGCTAGAAAGTGCTTGCTCGACAACAGCCAGCCAATAGTTGGTCCATTGGTCAAGTTCAGCAGAGTTCATGGAAATGCTCACGAGGGTGTCCAAGTATTCAAAGCCCCGTTGTCGAGCACCTTGATCTGCTGCTCTAAAGCAACCAACTGTGCGCGACAGAGGCTTAATAGCTCAGCACCTCGTTGGTAACCGGACAACAAATCGGCCAAAGGCAACTGACCTGATTCCATCTGCTGAACCAAGACTTCCAGCTCTTTTAAAGCAGCCTCGTAGCTGATGGACTCATCCTCTGTGACGCTCGGGGTTGTTTTAGCCGTTGGCATGGTGTGCGGATATCCGTGTTTGAGGTCTGTTAAATATTGATCTATTTTAGGCCGCATGCGACTTAAAGTTTGGCCCCTTGGGTACAATAGATTTCCTGCAATCTGCTCTTAAGCAGATTAATTTTTCACATCTCTCCCTGTGGGGAGTCTTTAGGTCAGGTCACCCATGTCTGATTTAAGTCTTCAACTGCAGCAGGCGCACAGCCAACTACCAGTTACCAGTTATTTCGATGATGCGCTTTTTCAGCGCGAACTGGAGACCCTCTTTCAGCAAGGGCCCCGTTATGTGGGCCACCAGCTTGCCGTGCCCAATGTGGGCGACTACTACGCTTTGCCGCATGAAGGTGAAGGGCGTGCGATTGTGCGCTCGGCCAAGGGCGTTGAGCTGATATCGAACGTGTGCCGCCACCGCCAAGCGGTGATGCTCAAGGGCCGTGGCTCACTCCACACCCAAGCCCCCGGCTCTGCCGGCGGCAACATCGTTTGCCCTTTGCATCGCTGGACCTATACACCCTCGGGAGAACTGCTGGGCGCGCCCCACTTCTCGCATGACCCGTGCCTGAACCTCAACAACTACAAACTCCGCGAGTGGAACGGCTTGATGTTTGAAGACAACGGCGTAGACATCGAAGCCGACTTGGCCAACATGGGCCCACGCGCGGCCCTCGACTTCACAGGTTTCGCACTTGACCGTGTCGAGCTGCACGAGTGCAACTACAACTGGAAAACCTTCATTGAGGTCTACCTAGAGGATTACCACGTCGGCCCCTTTCACCCAGGCCTCGGCCAGTTTGTGACCTGCGATGACTTGAGCTGGGAATTCAACGACAACTACTCGGTACAAACCGTGGGTGTGTCGCAAGGATTTGGTAAACCGGGCTCGCCCACCTACCAAACTTGGCACGACATGCTGCTCAAGTACCGCAACGGCGAGCTGCCCGAGCGCGGTGCGATTTGGCTCACTTACTACCCTCACATCATGGTGGAGTGGTACCCACATGTGTTGACGGTCTCGACGCTGCATCCCGTCAGCCCAACGAAGACGCTGAACATGGTGGAGTTTTATTATCCAGAAGAAATCGTCGCCTTCGAGCGCGAATTTGTCGAAGCCCAGCAAGCCGCCTACATGGAGACTTGCATTGAGGACGACGAAATTGCTGAGCGCATGGACGCGGGCCGCAAAGCCTTGATGGACCGCGGAGACAACGAAGTCGGCCCTTACCAAAGCCCGATGGAAGACGGCATGCAGCACTTCCACGAGTGGTATCGCGGCAAGCTCAACCTCACGCAACGCTAAGCCACTTCAATGCAAGCCCTGTGGATGCTCTTGGGAGCCGCGTTTTTTGCCACCATGGGCGTTTGCGTCAAGTTTGGATCTGAGCATTTCAACTCGGCAGAACTTGTCTTTTACCGCGGCGTAGTGGGCGTAGTATTCATGGCCGCGGTCGCACGCCAACAAAAAGTTTCGGTTCGCACGCATTACATTGGCATGCACGTCTGGCGTTCGCTCATAGGCGTGGTTTCACTGAGTGCTTGGTTTTACGCCATCTCTCAATTGCCACTGGCCACCTCCATGACGCTCAACTACATGAGCAGCGTGTGGGTTGCCGCATTCATTGTGGGTGGCTCTCTCGTTAAATGGAAACCAGGGCAAAGACAAAACTTGGCGTTACAGGGGCCCTTGGCGCTCACCGTCATCGCGGGCTTCACGGGTGTCATCATGGTGCTACGCCCAACCATGGGACAAGACCAAATTTATGCAGGTCTCATCGGGCTCATATCTGGCTTCTTGGCGGCTTTTGCCTACATGCAAGTCACCGCTCTAGGCCGCGTTGGCGAGCCCGAAACGCGCACCGTGTTTTACTTTGCCATCGGCACCCTGATTGCTGGCCTCGCGGGCATGGTCTTCATGGGCGTTTCGACTTGGGAATGGGCGCATGCGGTGTGGTTGATACCTTTGGGTGTCTTTGCCTCATTGGGCCAGCTATGCATGACCCGCGCTTACAGCCAAGGCGCGACCTTGGTCGTGGCCAGCTTGCAATACTCTGGCATTGTCTTTGCCTCGCTTTACAGCTTGTTGCTGTTTGGTGACGACATTCCGCTCATTGGCTGGATGGGCATGGTCCTCATCATCGCCAGCGGCATCACCGCCACGCTGCTGCGTGCACGCGTGGCGCCTCAAACACCTGCTGAAGAACACTGAAAGGAAACCGCCTTGTTCACCACCCTCATATCTGTTGCGCAACTCAAAACCCTGCAAGCCCGCGGCAAACCCTTAGCAGTGTTTGACTGCACCTTCGATCTGATGAACCCGCCTGCGGGTCGTGCGCAATACATTGAGCGACATATCGCGGGTGCGCAGCATGCAGACCTGGACCAACATCTCGCCACGCACGATGCCACACAGCGCGTCAATGGGGGTCGACATCCACTGCCGCAACGCGAGGTATTTTCGAATTGGCTGCAAAGCGTGGGCGTGAACCTCGATACCCAAGTGGTGGTGTACGACCGCAACGGCATGAACTACTGCGGCCGCTTATGGTGGATGCTCAAGTGGTGTGGCCATGATGCGGTGGCAGTGCTTGATGGCGGATTTCAAGCATGGGTCGCTGCGGGCGGCGCTGTAGCTTCGAACGAAGCACCCTCAACGGCTGAAGCCATGCATGCAAGAGGCAACTTTGCACTGCGCGAACCACTTCTGAAGTTAGTGGACACAGCTTCCGTGTCAACTCAACTGAACAAGGGCACACAAACGCTCATCGATGCGCGTGGTGCACCGCGTTACCGGGGTGAGTTAGAGCCGATCGACCCAGTTGCAGGTCATATCCCTGGCGCATTGAACCGCCCGTTCAACACCAACCTCAACGCCGACGGCTTCTTCAAAAGCGCGGATGAACTGCGTGCTGAATTTACCGCTTTACTCGGCAACGCCAAGCCAGAAACCGTGGTGCACCACTGCGGCAGTGGCGTGAGCGCGGTGCCCAATGTGTTGGCCATGGAAGTGGCGGGCTTAGGGCGCACTGGCTTGTACGCGGGCAGCTGGAGCGAGTGGTGCAACACGCCCGGTCTGCCCTGCGAAAAATCATAAGGTTAGTGCTGCGCCCACTCGCCTAAAGCTGCGACGAGGGCAATACCTGCAAACAACCAAGCCACTTGGGCTGCGGTCTCACGGGGCGAGAGACGCTTTTGCAACTGTGGAATCAAGTCAGCAAGCGCCACATAAATAAAGCTGCTAGCTGCTACCACCAAAAAGAATGGCAAATACTCGTGCAGCGCGCCCACGAGCAAGTAACCCATCAAGCCACCTATGGCCGTCACGCCGCCCGCGAGACTGAGCCTAAACAAAGCTGCGCGTGAATTGTTGAGCGACTGTCTCAGCACCACCAAGTCGCCCACATGGTGAGGTACTTCGTGAGCCATCACCGCCAAGGCGGCAGCTACCCCCAAACGCGGGTCGGCCACAAATGCTGCAGCAATCAAAATGCCATCACCAAACGCATGCACGCTGTCACCGAGTAACACCGCCCAACCACCGCTGTGATGGTTGTGAATGTGGCCGTGATGGGAGTATTCTGCATGGTCATGTGAATGGACATGGTCGTGATCGTGATCGTGCGCATGCTCATGCCCGTGGTGCCACAGCTCCGCCTTGTCGAGTAAGAAGAAGAACACCAAACCTACCAACAAAGACAAAAACAAAGCGTGGGCTGATACCCCAGCCTCGATCGACAACTCAAATGCTTCCGGCAACAAGCGCGTGAAGGCCGTGGCCAGCAAAGCACCTGCTGCAAGGCTCAGCAGATGTTGCGTAAAACGCGACAACAAAGCATAAGCCAACAAAGCTGCCAGCCACACACTGCCCATGCCAGCCACCAAGGTACCGACAAGAATTGAAATCAAGGTCATGGAATGATTATCTCGCGCCTAGAAAGAACCGCCCCCAAACCAGTGGAGTTCACTCAAACCCGCTCAATGATCAAGGCAATGCCTTGCCCCACACCAATGCACATGGTGCACAAGGCGTAGCGCCCGCCCGTGGTGTGCAGGCGGTTCATGGCCGTGGTGACCAAACGCGCGCCCGACGCCCCCAGTGGGTGACCCAAGGCAATGGCACCGCCCCAAGCGTTCACGCGTGCGTCGTCATCTTTCAAGCCCAACATACGCAATACGGCCAGGCCTTGGGCCGCGAAAGCTTCGTTGAGTTCAATGACATCCATTTGGTCTATCGTTAAACCCGTTTGAGCCAGCACTTTTTGGGTAGCAGGTGCTGGACCAATGCCCATCACGCGCGGAGCCACACCGGCGGTGGCCATGCCTACCACGCGTCCTTTGGGTGTCAAGCCGTGTTGCTTCAAGCTCGCCTCATTGGCCAGCAGCAAGGCACAAGCACCGTCGTTCACGCCACTGGCGTTACCAGCCGTCACGCTGCCCTCAGGGCTCACCACGCCTTTGAGTTTGGTTAAAGATTCCAGGCTGGTCTCGCGTGGGTGTTCATCTTGGCTCACCACCAAGGCATCGCCTTTTTTCTGGGTAATGGTGACAGGGCAAATTTCGCGGGACAAATGGCCTGCCTGAATGGCAGCCAATGCATTGCGCTGGCTACGCAAGGCCATCAAATCTTGGGCTTCGCGTTCAATCTTGTAATCGACCGCGACGTTCTCAGCAGTTTCAGGCATGCTGTCCACGCCGTATTGAGCTTTCATGAGCTTGTTGACAAAGCGCCAGCCAATCGTGGTGTCATACACCGCGTTGCTTCGGCTGAAAGCGCTCTCGGCTTTGGGCATGACAAATGGCGCTCGGCTCATGCTCTCCACGCCGCCCGCAATCATCATCGATGCTTCACCTGACTTGATGGCGCGTGTCGCAGTGCCCACAGCGTCTAAGCCTGAACCACACAAGCGGTTGATCGTGCCACCAGGCACCTCCATGGGCAAGCCAGCCAGCAAGGCGGCCATACGGGCCACGTTGCGGTTGTCTTCGCCGGCTTGGTTGGCGCAGCCATACAGCACATCGCACACTTGCGACCAATCGACAGTAGGGTTGCGCTCCATCAAGGCCTTGATGGGCAAGGCAGCTAAATCATCTGCACGAATGCTGCTGAGTGCGCCTCCATAACGGCCAAAGGGGGTGCGGATGGCATCACAAATAAAGGCTTGTGTCATGGCAATTCAGTCAAAAAGAAATTAAAAAGTTTGAACAAGCTGATGCTCTCTGACTTCAACTCTTGGGTATTAACTACATTGTTCACCAACAAAACAAACTTTTGACGCTCTGATGTGTTTGTGATGAATCACGATGACGCAAAGGTGACGTGACATCACTTCAGGACACCTGCAAAAAAAACAGCCAACTCCTCAAAACCATCCAAGGGCAACACATGGGCCACATACTGGTCGGGCCGCACAACAACGATGCAACCCTTGTCGCGGTCGATGCCGCGCATATCAAAAATGTCGCCTACTCCCTTGTGGTCCACACAAAACACTTTGGCGTGGTCTTGCAAACCCAGCTTGCCTGTTTTGGGCTTGAGCAACGAAGGCATGTGTTCGTAAGCGAGTTGATCGAAAGTTTGCTGAAACACAGCGCGAAAATCAATCAGCGCGTCGATGTCTTCACCCTTACGTGTGTGCTTGACGATGGGTGAATTGGTGTTGCTCTCCAACCAGTCCGACAGCTTGTGAATGCCTGAGCCCGGGTTAGAACTGTCTGCCTTACCAGCAAACGCATACAAGCGCCAGCGTGCATCGGCCTGTGCCACATGACCCAGTTGCATTTGTTTGGCGTCTGACACGCGCACCACGGGGGCTGAGTGGAAACGTCGGCCCACCTCTTCGCCTGTGGCCAATGCTTGGTGCGCACTGGCGGCAAACAAGTACGAGGTGTCGTACTTCACCGCTGTGCCGCCGGTGAACTCCAAGTTGTCTTTGAACTGGCGAATGATGCGCGGCTCTTCAGTGCCATCGCGCTCGGCCTGTGTGGTGGGCGCAGACATGACGCGTGACCATTTGTGATCGGTCTCTACCAAACGCTTGGCTTCTGTCAAACGCTCTTGGGTGTAGCTGCGCAGCAGGCTGGGGTTAGCGCGGCCTTGCAGCACATGCACCAGTTTCCAGCCGAGATTGAAGGTGTCTTGCATCGACACGTTCATGCCCTGCCCCGCTTTGGGTGAATGGGTGTGACACGCGTCGCCAGCAATAAACACGCGTGGGTCACGGTTAACACCTTCGGGCACATCGTCAAAGCGGTCGGTGATGCTGTGACCAATGTCATAGATTGACCACCACACCACTTCTTTCACATCAATCGCGTAAGGCTTGATGATGCGATTGGCAGCAGCAATCATGTCGTCTTGGGTGAACTTGCGGTGTGCAGCTTTTTCGTCTGGGCGAAGTTTGTCGAGTGCAACGTACATGCGAAACACATAACCACCTTCGCGAGGCAAAATTAACAGGTTGCCTTCGTTGGCTGAAGAGATCAAACACTTCTGCCGCACATCGGGGAAATCGGTGTTGGCCAAGATGTCCATCACGCCCCAAGCTTGGTTCGCGGCATCACCCTTCAACTCCCTGCCAATCGCCTTGCGCACAGCCGAGTGCGCACCGTCGCAGCCCACCACGTAGTTGGCGCTTACGGTGCGCGTGGCGCCCCAATTCAAGCCACTGGCATCGCGCAGGGTCACGGTCACGGGGTGGTCGTCGGTGGTCTCGTCAATGGTCAGACCCAACACTTCCCAGCTGTAGTCGGGCTCTAGACGTGAGGGCGAGTTTTTCATCACCTCTAAAAAGAGCTCGTGCAGACGCGCTTGGTTGATCAAGATGTGCGGCATCTCAGAGCTGTCGTCAGCCACGTCTTGCACGCGACCCACGCGTTTGATGTGCTCGGGGTTTGTCGGGTCGGGCATCCAAAACGCGGTTTGGTTGACCCAATACGTTTCGCGCTTGACCTTGTCGGCAAAGCCAAACGCTTGAAACATTTCCATCGTGCGCGTGTTGATGCCGTCTGCCTTTCCCTTGATGATGTTGCTGGGCATGCGTTCGGTGATCATCACGTCAATCTCTGGAAACTGCGCCAACTGCGCGGCCAAACAAAGGCCAGCGGGTCCTGTGCCTGAAATCAACACATCTACTTTTTTGGGAAAGGGCTCGTTGGCGCCACGGTTGCGTCGGTTAGGCGCGGCTGGCTTGATGTCTGGGCTGCCGCCACGAAATCCGTCTTTGTAAAACTGCATGTCATGTCTCCGTGATTGAAAACGCACCGAACTCTTAGTATTCATGAATGATAACTACACTTACCAATAGCCGTCAAGATGGTATGTATGATTACCATATGGGTATTTCTACGGAGACACAGGCATGGCAATGCATGACATGGCGGGACACTTGATACGTCGCCTGCAACAGCAATCCACCCAAATCTTTGCGCAGCGCACCCAAGCCGCGGGCTATGACCTGACCTCGGTGCAATACGCCGCGCTAGACGCCATTGCCAACAACCCGCATGTCGACCAAGCCACCGTGGCCGAAATCATTGGCTACGACCGCGCCACCATTGGCGGCGTGATTGAGCGTTTGGACACCAAAGGCTGGGTGCGCCGTGTGGTGAGCGAACAAGACCGCCGATCGCGCGAGCTGTCGCTCACAGCCAAGGGCAACAAAATTTACTTAGCCCTGCAGCCCATCGTGGATCAACTGCAAGCTGACATTCTGCAACCCTTGAGCGCAGCCGAGCAAGAGCGCTTCATCAAGCTCGCCCGCCAAGTGGTTTGGCACGGCAAGTCGGCCGATGAAACCTGACGCATTTAGCAGGTCAATGCGCCTTGTCCCAATTCGGCCCAACACCGACTTCTGCCAACAACGGCACTTTCAGCTGCGCCACTTCAGCCATCAGGCGCGGCACTTCGGTGCGGACCCATGCCACTTCTGACTCGGGCACTTCAAACACCAGTTCATCGTGCACTTGCATGATGACTTTGGTTTGGCGTTGCTGTTCGTCAATGGCTTTTTGCACGGCCACCATGCTCATCTTGATGAGGTCGGCGGCTGTGCCTTGCATGGGCGCGTTGATGGCGGCGCGCTCTGCGCCTGCGCGGCGTGGGCCATTGGGACTGTTAATTTCGGGCAAGTACAAGCGGCGGCCAAAAACGGTTTCGACATAGCCTTGCGCTTTGGCTTGTTCGCGTGTGTCGTCCATATAGCGCTTCACACCCGCGAAGCGTTCAAAGTAACGGGTGATGTAGTTCTTGGCCGCACCGTTGTCGATGCCAAGTGCTTTGGCCAAACCAAACGCGCTCATGCCGTAGATGAGGCCAAAGTTAATGACCTTGGCATAACGGCGCTGCTCGGTGCTGACTGCATCCACGCCCACGCCAAACACTTCGGCTGCTGTGGCGCGGTGCACGTCTAGGCCGTAATGAAAAGCTTTGACCAACGCCTCGTCACCACTGATGTGCGCCATGATGCGCAGCTCAATCTGGCTGTAGTCGGCACTGGCTATCACGCAGCCCGCAGGGGCCACAAATGCTTCGCGCACTTTGCGGCCCTCTAGAGTGCGAATCGGGATGTTCTGCAAGTTGGGGTCGTTGCTAGACAAGCGGCCCGTCACGGCCACGGCTTGCGCGTAGTGCGTGTGCACGCGACCTGTGCGGGGCACAGCCATTTGCGCCAGTTTGTCGGTGTACGTACCTTTGAGTTTGCTTAAGGACCGGTGCTCCAAAATTTTGGCAGGCAGTGGGTAGTCTTCGGCCAATTTCTCCAGCACTTCTTCGTCGGTGCTGCGTGCGCCGGTGGCAGTTTTTTTGATGACGGGCAAGCCCAGTTTGTCAAAGAAGATTTCGCCCAGTTGCTTAGGACTGGCCAAGTTAAACGGCTGGCCTGCAATGTCATACGCTTCGGTTTCTAGCTGCACGATGCGTTGACCCAACGCGTGGCTTTGTGCGGCCAGTGTGGATGCGTCAATCAACACGCCGTTGCGCTCAATGCGATACAGCGCTTCGCTGCTTTGAATTTCTAGGTCGTAGATGAAACGCAGTTTGTCGTCAGCTTGCAAACGCGGCCACAGCACTTGGTGCACGTCCAGCGTCATGTCGGAGTCTTCGCATGAGTATTCGGTGGCACGCGCCACGTCGACTTGCGAGAACGGAATTTGGTGCGCGCCTTTGCCGCACAGGTCTTCGTAGTTCAAACCTTTGCGGCCCACATGCCGCTCGGCCAAGCTGGCTAGGCC
>CAJBHE010000081.1 GCA_903952885.1 uncultured Burkholderiales bacterium | reverse complement strand
CAAGGCGTGCCGCTCACGCCAGGCCGATCAATTGCGGTGGACAAGGACTCCATCCCCTACGGCACGCCCGTCTGGCTGACCAGTACGGGGCCCAATGGCAACTTGCAACGCTTGGTGTTTGCGCAAGACACGGGCAGCGCCATCGTGGGCGCGGTGCGGGCTGATTACTTTGCAGGAACGGGCCTGGAGGCCGGGGACTATGCGGGGCGTATGAAGCAGGGCTTACGTTTGTGGGTGTTGTGGCCCAAATAAATTAATTCTAATTGACTACTAAAATAAACACTCCTTCAACTTAAAGAGTGTTTTTATATGAAAAAACTAGCGATTGCAGCCCTTGTGCTGAGCCTGACGGGCTGTGCAATTCAGCGCTTTGATGTGCGACCCGACTTACAAAATGCAGCCACACATGATGACGCACAGACCTTTTGGGTGGGTGGTATTGGGCAAAGCGAAGACATTGATGCAGCCAAAGTGTGCGGTGGTGCATCCAAAGTCCAACGTGTTGAAACACAACAGACGGCAGGCAACGTTGGCATGACGCTTCTGACCATTGGCATTTACTCGCCCCGTCAAATCCGTGTTTATTGCGCCCGTTAATTTTTAGGACAGACTTATGAAAAAAATCATCTTTCCCTTGATCTTGGTCACCACGCTGGCTGCTTGTTCAACGCAAACCGCTTACATCAATGGCCAAACTGGTCGATTGGCTAAAGAAGACATGCAAACCTTCTTTGTGAACGGCTTGGGCCAAACACAAACGGTCGATGCAGCCTCGGTGTGCGGCGGTCCTAGCAAGGTCGTCAAGGTTGAGCGCCAGACATCGTTCTTGAACGGCCTATTGGGTATGTTGACCAGCGGCATCTACACACCTTACGACGCCAAGGTGTATTGCCAAAACTAATTTCTCCACAGTCTTAAAAGCCCTGTCCGAAAGGCCAGGGCTTTTTTCATGTTCCTCAAGTTCCTACAGGTGCTGAGTTTGCGCTCTAAACTTCGGTGCACTGCCGCTGATTTAGGAGTCCATCATGAACGCCCCCCTGCCCGAGCACATTCGCCGCGCACTCGACACCGTGACGCTGGACGACAAATACAGCCTCGATGTGGGCCGCGCCTTCATGAGTGGTGTCCATGCGCTGGTCAAGCTGCCCATGTTGCAGCGCCAACGCGACGCCCTGCAGGGCAAAAACACCGCGGGCTTCATCAGTGGCTACCGTGGCTCCCCACTGGGCTCGTATGACCAATCGCTGTGGAAAGCCAAGCCCTATTTAGAAGCACAAAACATCGTCTTCCAACCGGGCGTGAACGAAGAGCTGGCCGCCACCGCGCTGTGGGGTACGCAGCAACTCGGCTTTGCACCACCCGGCAGCAACAAGTTTGATGGCGTATTTGGTATTTGGTACGGCAAAGGCCCAGGCGTGGACCGTTGCTCGGATGTGTTCAAGCACGCCAACATGGCGGGCACGACCCCGTGGGGTGGCGTGCTGGCCGTCGCGGGTGATGACCATGTGGCCAAAAGCTCTACGGCGGTTCACCAGAGCGATCACATTTTCAAAGCCTGTGGCACGCCCGTGTTCTTTCCGAGCAACGTGCAAGAAATTTTGGATTTGGGGTTGCATGCCATCGCCATGAGCCGCTTCAGTGGTGTGTGGTCAGGCATGAAAACGATTCAAGAAATTGTGGAGTCGAGCTCGACCGCGGTGATCGACCCTCACCGCGTGAACATCGTCATCCCCGAGTTTGAAATGCCTGCGGGCGGCTTGCACATCCGCTGGCCCGACACTGCACTCGAGCAAGAAGCCCGTTTGTTTGATTACAAGTGGTACGCCGCGCTGGCCTATGTGCGTGCCAACCGTTTGAACCACAACGTCATCGAAGGCCCGAACGATCGGCTGGGTCTGATTGCCAGTGGCAAAGCCTACAACGACACGCGCCAAGCGTTGCTCGACTTGGGGCTGGACGACGCGACCTGTCGACGCCTCGGCATTCGCTTGCACAAGGTGGCCGTGGTGTGGCCGCTGGACGCGCAGCTCACACGCGACTTCGCTACGGGCTTGCAAGAGATTTTGGTGATCGAAGAAAAGCGCCAAGTCATTGAGTACCAACTCAAAGAAGAGCTCTACAACTGGCGCGCCGATGTGCGACCCAAAGTGTTGGGCAAGTTCAACGAGATCGAAGGTGACGGAGTGCAAGGCCCCTTCGGTGGAGGCGGTGGCGAATGGTCCATGCCCAACCCAAGCGCCAACACCTTGCTGCGTGCCAATGCCGACCTGAACCCCGCGCTCATTGCCAAAGCCATTGCGCAGCGGGTGCTCAAGCTTGGCGTGGATGCCGACACTACCGCACGCATCAACGCGCATTTGGCCGTCATCAGCGCCAAAGAAGCGCAAATGCAAACTGTCACGCTCAAGGCCGACCGCATGCCGTGGTTCTGTTCGGGCTGCCCGCACAACACCTCTACCCAAGTGCCAGAAGGCTCGCGTGCGATGGCTGGCATTGGCTGCCACTTCATGGTGCTCTGGATGGACCGCGACACGAACGGCTTCACACAAATGGGTGGCGAGGGCGTGCCTTGGGTGGGCCAACAACCGTTTGTGAACGACCCACACATCTTTGCCAACTTGGGCGACGGCACATACTTTCACAGCGGCATTTTGGCGATTCGCCAAAGCATCGCGGCGGGCGTGAATATCACCTATAAGCTGCTGTACAACGATGCGGTGGCGATGACGGGCGGCCAGCGTGTGGGCGAGAGGCCGGAGGGCCACAGCGCTTTGCAAATTGCACAAAGTATGAAAGCCGAGGGCGCACAACGCATCACCGTGGTGACAGACGAGCCCGAGAAATACGAAGGCGCTGGCTTGGTCGATGGCGTGGCGGTGTTCCATCGCGATGAGTTGGACCGCATCCAGCGCGAGATGCGCGACATCAAAGGTTGCACAGTCATCATCTATGACCAAACCTGTGCCACCGAAAAACGCCGCCGTCGCAAACGCGGCACCATGGCTGACCCTGCCACGCGCGTGTTGATCAACGAGCTGGTGTGTGAAGGCTGTGGCGACTGCGGCGTGCAAAGCAACTGCATGAGCGTGGAGCCGGTTGAGACCGAATTCGGGCGCAAGCGCACGATCAACCAAAGCACCTGCAACAAAGACATCAGTTGCGTCAAAGGCTTTTGTCCCAGCTTCGTCACCGTGGAAGGTGGACAGCTGAAGAAAAAAGCCAAGGGTGTGTCACGCATCGAGTTACCTGCACTTGAGTTGCCAGAGCCCACATTGCCTGACACTGCGCAAGCGTGGGGCAT
>CAJBHE010000080.1 GCA_903952885.1 uncultured Burkholderiales bacterium | reverse complement strand
TGCCCACTGGCACGGTGATACCGGCGCCAGTGTTCGACACCATCAAACCACGACGCAATCCGTCGGAAGTGCCTAACGCGATGGTACGGACAATGCCGTCACCGAGCTGTTGCTGAACTTCTAGAGTCAGTGCTGTGCCTTCGAGCTTGAGCGCGTCGTAGACCTTGGGCATTTGGTCGCGTGGGAACTCGACGTCCACCACCGCGCCAATACATTGAACAATCTTGCCTTGGGCTTGAGCCATTTTTTGCTCCAAAAATTAAAATCAGACAGCAGCCGCACCAGCAACGATTTCCGAAAGTTCTTTCGTGATCGCCGCTTGACGCGTCTTGTTGTAAACCAGTTTGAGTTCGTTGATCACGTTCCCAGCGTTGTCGGTTGCAGACTTCATCGCAACCATACGGGCCGATTGCTCGGACGCCATACTTTCAGCCACGGCTTGATACACCATGGCTTCTACATAACGGAGCAACAGTTCGTCGATGACGGTTTGTGCATCCGGTTCGTAGATGTAGTCCCATGTACCGTGGCCTTCGTGAGGCTTCAGCGCATCTGCCGACAAAGGCAGAAGTTGCTCCACCACAGACTCTTGCTTCATCGTGTTGATGAAACGTGTGTAGCACAGCTGGACCGAATGGATCTCGCCTGCAACATACGCATCTAACAACACTTTGACAGGGCCAATCAGCTTGTCAAGGTGAGGGGTGTCACCCAGCTGAGTCGCATGCGACACAACTTTCACACCCGAACGACCTAAGAAGCCGAGCCCCTTGTTACCGATGGCCACCGCTTGCGCTTTGTGTCCTTCGGCTTGCAAGTCACGAAGTTTGTTTGACAACATACGCAACACGTTGGTGTTGAGACCGCCGCACAAACCTTTGTCTGTGGTCACCACGATATAGCCAATATCCTTTGCATCATTCAACTCCATGAAGGGGTGAACGTACTCAGGGTTGGCCTTACCGAGATTGGCCGCGACGTGACGAATCTTCTCGCTGTAAGGGCGAGCCGCACGCATGCGATCTTGCGCCTTACGCATCTTGGACGCGGCGACCATTTCCATGGCTTTGGTGATCTTCTTGGTGTTTTCCACCGATTTGATCTTGCCGCGAATTTCCTTACCTGCTGCCATTTGAGGCTCCTTGTGTCAGGTAGGAATTAAGCGAAGGTTTTCTTGAACGCAGTCAGAGCAGCGGTCAATTCAGCCTCGGCATCTTTGTCCATGGCTTTGTCGGCTTCAAGTTTGGCCAACAAGGCAGCGTGCTTAGCTTTGAGGTAAGCATGCATTTCACTTTCAAAGTGCAGAACCTGCTTGACTTCGATGTCGTCCATGTAGCCTTTGTTCACTGCAAACAGGGTTGCACCCATGATGCTGATGGACTGCGGACTGTACTGAGCTTGCTTGAGCAATTCAGTCACGCGAGCTCCGCGATCGAGCTGTTTACGTGTAGCTTCGTCCAGGTCAGAAGCGAACTGAGCAAACGCTGCCAATTCACGGTACTGAGCCAAGTCGGTACGGATACCACCCGACAAGTTCTTGATCAGCTTCGTTTGCGCCGCACCACCCACGCGAGACACCGAAATACCGGCGTTAATCGCAGGACGGATACCAGCGTTGAACAACGAGGTTTCCAAGAAGATTTGACCGTCAGTGATCGAAATCACGTTGGTTGGCACGAAAGCAGACACGTCACCAGCCTGGGTTTCAATAATTGGCAATGCAGTCAATGAACCCGTTTTGCCTTTGACGGCGCCTTTGGTGAAGTGCTCGACATAGTCGGCGTTCACGCGAGCAGCGCGCTCGAGCAAACGGCTGTGGAGATAAAACACGTCGCCAGGGTAAGCTTCGCGGCCTGGTGGGCGACGCAAAAGCAAAGACACTTGACGGTAAGCAACAGCTTGCTTAGACAAATCGTCGTACACGATCAAGGCGTCTTCACCACGGTCGCGGAAGTATTCGCCCATCGTGCAACCTGAATAGGCTGACACGTATTGCATCGCAGCAGATTCAGAAGCAGAAGCGGCCACAACGATGGTGTATTCCATCGCGCCAGCTTGTTCCAAAGCGCGAACCACGTTTTTGATCGACGAGGCTTTTTGGCCAATCGCGACATAAACGCAGGTCATGTTTTGACCCTTTTGGTTGATGATGGCGTCGATTGCAACAGCCGTCTTACCCGTTTGGCGGTCACCAATGATCAACTCACGTTGACCACGGCCGACTGGCACCATGGAGTCGACAGACTTCAGGCCGGTTTGCATGGGTTGGCTCACTGATTCACGAGCGATCACGCCTGGCGCAACCTTTTCGATCACGTCAGTCATCTTGGCGTTGATTGGGCCTTTGCCGTCGATAGGCTGACCCAAAGCGTTCACCACGCGACCAATGAGTTCAGGGCCGACTGGCACTTCCAAAATACGACCTGTACATTTGACAACGTCACCTTCAGAGATGTGCTCGTACTCACCCAAGATCACAGCACCGACCGAGTCACGCTCGAGGTTCAGGGCCAGACCGAATGTGTTGTTGGGAAATTCCAACATTTCGCCTTGCATCGCGTCTGACAGACCGTGCACGCGAACGATACCGTCAGTCACCGACAAAACGGTGCCTTGATTACGAACGTTGGCATCGGTGCCCAAACCTTCGATACGGCTCTTAATCAGCTCAGAGATTTCTGCTGGATTGAGTTGCATGACTCTTTCCTTCTTTCTTGTTAGGGCTGACAGGCATTAAGCCGTCAGCGCAACTTTCATTTGATCCAAACGGGCTTTGACAGAAGTGTCTAACACTTCGTCACCCACCACCACGCGAATACCGCCAATCAGCTCAGGCTGCAAGGCCACAGAGACGTTGAGTTTGCGGCCAAAACGCTTTTCAAGAGCAGTCTTCACATCAGCCAAAGCTGCTGCGTCGATGTCAAAAGCGCTGTAGACCACAGCGTCTGCCGTACCGCTTTGCGCGTTGACATGTGCGCGGAATTGCGTTGCCACTTCGGGCAATGCGCTCAAGCGACCGTTGTCAATCACGGCGCGCAAAAAGTTTTGCGCAGCAGTTGGCAATTTGGATTTGACAACACCAACGATCAAATCAAACACTTGGTTTGAAGTGACTTTGGGGCCTTCTGCAAATTGCAGCAATTGGGCGTTCCCAGCGATCGCTGCAAGCTCATCGAGCCATGCAGCAGTACCGCTCAGGTCTGCGGCCGAAGCCTTGAACAAAGCTTCTGCGTAAGGGCGGGCAATGGTGGCGAGTTCGGCCATGTTGTCCTCTTACAGCTCAGTCTTCAGGCGACCCAACAAGTCGGCGTGAACGCTGGCATTGACTTCCTTACGGAGAATCTGCTCGGCGCCTTTGACAGCCAATGCAGCCACTTGCTCGCGCAGGTGTTCACGGGCTTTCACGACTTCTTGCGCAGCTTCAGCGTGAGCTGCTGCCACAATCTTGTTCGCCTCAACCGTGGCATGCGCCTTGGCTTCGTCGATCAAGTGTTGTGCGCGACGCTCGGCATCAGCCAACAAAGCGGTGGATTCGTTGCGGGTTTCAGCCAGCTTCAATTCCACTTCTTTGTGCGCGTTGGACAGTTCAATCTTGGCATGTTCGGCAGCAGCCAAACCATGGGCAATTTTTTCTGAACGTTCATCGAGTGCGCTTGCGATGGGTGGCCACACGAATTTCATCGTGAACCACACCAAGACCGCAAAAACGATCATCTGGACGAACAGGGTTGCGTTGATACTCACGGCAACACCTTTCTTTTGGTAGTTGCGAGAATTACTTCAGGACGAAGGGGTTCGCGAAAGCGAACATCATGGCGATACCAACGCCGATCAAGAACGCAGCGTCGATCAAACCAGCCAACAAGAACATTTTGGTTTGCAATTCGTTCATCAATTCAGGCTGACGTGCAGCTGCTTCAAGGTACTTACTACCCATGATGCCGATACCGATACAAGCACCGATAGCGCCCAAACCAATGATGAGGCCAGCTGCGAGTGCTACATAACCGAGGACGTGTTCCATTTTGTTGCTCCTAAAGAATGGATGAGAGAGAAAAGTTAAGAAAAAACCGAAATCAGTGCGCGTCGTGCGCTTGTCCCACATAAACCAACGTCAACATCATGAAGATGAACGCCTGCAATGTGATGATCATGATG
>CAJBHE010000079.1 GCA_903952885.1 uncultured Burkholderiales bacterium | reverse complement strand
GTAATGTATAGAAAGAACTGATCATGTCCACCGAACAATTATTGGGTTTATTCACTGGCATCATCTTTGGCTTTTTGATGCAAAAAGCACGCGTACTGCGCTACGAAAAGCAGGTGGGTGCTTTGCTATTTAAAGACATGACGATCTTTAAATTCATGCTATCAGCCATCATCGTTGGCATGTTCGGCATCATGGCTTTGTACGACCTTGATCTGATCACTCTGAGTCATAAGTCGATGAATATGGGCGGCGTATTGTTAGGTGGTGCGTTGTTTGGCATCGGATGGGCCGTGATGGGTTTTTGTCCTGGGACATCAGTTGGCGCTATAGGCGAAGGTCGCTGGCACGCCATCTTTGGTGTATCAGGCATGGTTGTAGGCGCAGGCCTTTATGCAGAGATGTATCCATTTTTAAAAGCCACTGTTCTGTCTTGGGCTGACTACGGAAAGATAGGTTTACCAGAAACTCTTGGCCTAAGCCATTGGATCGTGGCATCGGTGTTGGCAGCTTCTTTTGTTTGGTTATTCCGATGGTTTGAGAGAAGGGGCCTATAAACGTTATTTGATATTTGCGACTTGGGATTGACATCTGCTCACTATGATTTTTTCTTGGTAACTTTTTTCTCGAAATGGAATTTCTCATGAAATCGCAAAAAACTCCTGTTTCAACACTTGCAATACTCGCCATCGTTGCGACAACTTCGAGCCTTTGGTTTGGAGCTGCACAGGCTCAAGACCAAGTACAAGCGCAAGTGCAAATTTATGGCTCACAACTGATGACAACTGCAGAGCGCACTCAATACCAATCAAAAATGCGTACCTTGAAAACTGACAAAGAGCGCGATGCATTTCGTTTGGATCATCATGAAACGATGAAGGTTCGCGCTGCAGAGAAGGGGGTGACTTTGCCTGAAACGCCTCAAGGCGCTGGTTCAAAATTCAATAGTGGTTTTGGCGGTGGGCTTGGTTCAGGGGCTGGTGCTGGTCAGAGTGGTTCAGCGAATTCACCTTTAGGCGGCGGCAGAGGCGGTCGTTAATTCAATTAGCAAGACCACTTTAGAAATACTAGTGCTCGTACTGCATGCTTTGCAAATCAATATCCGCGCAAGGGAGTTGTCAACCAAGGAAGACAGCGGCATTTCCTACGTCAATACTCCTTTGAGCACCCTATGAACACTAAAACCCTGCATTTAGTTTGCCCCAAATGCAACGCCACCAATCGCGTGCCTAGGGACAAATTGCATGCTGAACTGAATTGCGGCAAATGCCAAGCGCCCTTGTTGACAGCGCACCCCGACAACTTGGGAGAGGTTGCTTTCAACGCACAGTTGGTCAAGAGCGATATACCTATGGTGGTGGACTTTTGGGCCCCTTGGTGTGGTCCTTGCCGCATGATGGCTCCGGCCTTCGAAAAAGTCAGCGAGGACATGCAAGGCCGTGCGCGCTTTGTGAAGGTCAACACGGAGGCTGAGCAAGACCTGGCCGCCAAGTTCAATATTCGGAGTATTCCGACGTTGGCTGTTTTTTCTGGCGGCCGTGAAATTGCCAGGCAGCCAGGGGCGATGTCCGCTACCGATTTGATGCGATGGGTCAGCGCAGCGTTGCTCAAAGCAAGCACTTAAACCCCGACCAAAGGAGATAACCATGGACGCTCTTGATCCGCTTTTGCTGGCTCGGTTGCAATTTGCCGCCAACATCACCTTCCACATTTTGTTCCCCACCATCAGCATCGCCATGGGATGGTTTTTGTTGTTCTTCAAAACCCGATTCATCGCGACGGGTGAACAGCATTGGATGGACGCCTACCAGTTTTGGGTGAAGATTTTTGCGTTGACTTTTGCCTTGGGTGTCGTCAGCGGCATCACCATGAGTTTTCAGTTTGGCACCAATTGGCCAGGCTTCATGAACGTGGTCGGAAATGTGGC
>CAJBHE010000078.1 GCA_903952885.1 uncultured Burkholderiales bacterium | reverse complement strand
GCGCGTCACAGCGGCGGCGGTGTCGCACGGCACCATCTCAGTGGCCATCACGGCCACCATCGAGGTGTCACAGCCCAATGCCTTTGCAGGCGGCCAAACCGCTCCCGTACAAAACGCTGATATCCAAGTGGCCGAGCCCAATAAGCCCATGTTCCTGTTCCAGCCCGGTGTGGAGCTGCGTCAAATTGTGGATGCGGTCAACCAAGTGGGCGCGACACCTTCGGCTTTGATCGCCATTCTTGAAGCTTTGAAGAGTTCTGGTAGCTTGCGCGCCGAACTGGTCATCATCTAAACGAGACTTGATATGAGTAGCCCCATCGACACCTCCACCTCGAAGTCCTACATGGACTTCTCGGGCCTGGGCGAATTGCGCGGCAAGGCTCAGCAAAACCAAGACAAGGCGCTGAAAGAATCAGCCCAACAGTTTGAGGGTCTGTTCATCCAAATGATGATGAAGTCCATGCGTGAGGCCAACGCACCCATGAAAGATGAGGACAACCAATCTCAAGCCATGGAAACGTTTGAAGGCATGTTTGACAAAGAAGTGTCTTTGCAAATGTCAAAGCGCGGCGCCATGGGCGTAGGCGCTTTCATGGAACGCGCTGTCAAACAACAAGGCACCCCTCAGCCCAGCACCGAAGCCTTGCTTAAGGCACGCGGCAAGGGCATGCCCTTGAACCCCAAGCAAGAGCCTGTGGCTTTGCCAACTGCTGCTGATTTGGCCAAAGGCATTCTCATGGACAAGCCCGCTCGTATTAAGAGCTTGCAAGAGTTCAAGATGCCTTTTTCTGGGGGTGCTAAATGAGTGACATGCTTGGCATCAGCAGCAATGCCATTGGTGCTTATCAACGTGCATTGACCACCGTCAGTAACAACATTGCCAACGTCAACACCGAGGGCTACTCGCGTCAAGACGTGGTCTTGGCAGACTCTGCGCCTAAAAAAATGGCCAATATGTACATCGGTACCGGTGTCATGTTGCAAACCATCAAGCGTCAGTTTGATGCGTTTGCCGAATCCAACCTGCGCAACAGCACCAGCGATTTGTCGAGCCAAAAGCCCATGGTCGATTACGCCAAGCGCGTCATGGATGTGATGGGTGACAAAAGCGTGGGCTTGAGCTCTGCATTGGACACCTTCTTTGCCGCCGCTGGCTCTTTGTCGGCTGACCCCGCGTCTAGCGTGTTGCGCACCAGTTTCATGACCAGCGCTGATGGCGTGGCATCGCGTTTTGGCGAGTTGTCATCGCAGATGAATTTGATCTCGACAGAAACTCGTCAGGGCTTAGAAAGCGCAGCCGCGCAAGTCAACACTTTGACCAGCCAGCTCGCCTTGATCAACCAAAATATGACCAAGTCGCCCACGCTCGAGGGCCAGCCCGCTGAGTTGCTGGATCGCCGTGATTTGACCTTGCGTCAACTGTCTGACTTGGTTCGCACCAAAGTTACCTTCTCTACCAACGGCACGGTCACGGTCAGTCTTGGCACCACCATGACGCAAGGCTTGGTGGTCGATGGCAATAAGTCGCGCCCAATTGGTATCAACAGTGCGGTCAAAGACAAAGTGGAGTTGGTGCTCGACCCCTATGGCAAAACTGAATCTCTTTCAAGCCTCAGCGGTGGGCAAATTGGCGGGTATCAAAGCTTCATCAGCCAAG
>CAJBHE010000077.1 GCA_903952885.1 uncultured Burkholderiales bacterium | reverse complement strand
GCCTGTAGGTGATGTCTCTGACGGCATGACGTAAACACAGGAATCACACCTTGGACTTGGATGATTTTTTGATTCCTGTTTTGCCATATAACGATTAGCTACCTATTTCATACTAGGTATATTTCCTCACTCTTCTTTGATTCTGGTAGCTCATCTGCGCAAACAGAGTCTTTGCTGCGTTTGAGAATATTCTCAGTATTGCTTGTAAGGCAAGAACTTGCCCGACAGTACTACGTTTACACGATCGCCTTTTGGGTCGGGTTGACGCACGATGTCCATTGAAAAATCAATTGCGCTCATGATGCCGTCGCCGAACTCTTCATGGATTAGTTCTTTGATGGTGGTGCCGTAAACGCTGACGATTTCGTACCAGCGATAGATAAGCGGATCGGTAGGCACCTGGCTGGGCAGAGATCCTTTGTAGGGCACAACTTGTAACCACTTAATTTCGTCAGCCGTGAGACCAAAAATTTCTCCAACGATCTTGGCTTGAGTTGCATCAAAAGTCATCTGGCCTAAACAGCCGGCAGTAACCCATTCTTTGGACAAGCCAACTTTGTCAGCCACATCGCTCCACTTGATGCCCTTGGACACTTTGATAGAAATGATTTTTTCTGTAATTTCTAAACGGTTCATGAAAGACCTCTTGAGTTGGTTGAAAAGATTTAGGCCGCAGCGACGAAGTGCTGGTTGGATTGTTCGAGTTGCACCAAACCTTGCAACACATCGCCTACAACGATGACGGAAGGGCTGGCCATTTGATCGCGTACCACTGTGTTGTGTAGATCGCTGAGCGTGCACACCACATGGCGTTGCGTGGGCAGGCTCACATGTTGAATCACTGCCACAGGTGTGCGTGTGCTAAGTCCCTGCAGCAACGAGGCTTGCAGCTGTGCTGCACCGCTCATCCCCATGTAAATTACCAAGGTAAGCTTTGCTTGTGCGGCGGTGTGCGACAACGCCGCCCAGTCCACCGCATCCGTTGCGCCTTGTTTGGCATGACCCGTGATGAACAACACGCCATGTGCATGGGCGCGGTGCGTCAATGGCACGCCCAGCGAGGTGACGCCAGCCAAACCGGCCGTGATGCCGTTGATGACGGTGACGTTCACGCCTTGCTGTTGCAGGTGCTCCACCTCTTCACCGCCACGCCCAAAGATGAAGGGGTCGCCGCCTTTGAGGCGCACCACGTTTTCACCAGCCAAAGCCTCTTGCAGCATGAGCTTTTCAATGAAGGCTTGTGGTGTGGATTTGCAGCCACCGCGTTTGCCCACATAGATGATGCGTGCCGAGGGAGGTGCATAAGCCACGATGGCATCGCTGACCAAATCGTCGACGAGCAGTACGGTGGCAGCGGCAATCGCTTTGACCGCTTTGAGGGTGAGTAAGTCAGGGTCGCCTGGACCTGCGCCCACCAGAGTGACGAGAGGCTGCTGATGTATCTGCTGTTGTGTCATGTCGTGCTCTCGGTGAGTTGAATCATGCGTCGCAGCTCAGGCACGCACGAGCCGCATTGGGTGCCGCACTTGAGCGTGCCTTGCAAGGAGGCCAAGCGTTGAGTGCTGTCGCCTTTGTAAATCTTGAGGTGGTTGTGAATGGCAATGTCTTTCACCCCCACACAGCTGCACACAGTGTTGCCCGCATCGACCAAGGCCACTGGTGGTTTACTGCCGGTCATCAACAAGCGGCGACCGTAGGCTTGAGTGGACGCTTGGGTTTGCAGCAAGGCTTTGAGCCACGTTTCGGCCGAGGTGTCGCCCGCAATGAGGAAGGCGCTGAGTTGTGTGTCTTTGGTTGGATTTGCCTCGCTATGTTGCAAACGCATGCTACGCAGTTGGCTGCGTTTGGCATCGACGTAGCGCAGGCTGTCTGTGCCGTTGAGCTCTAAGAGTTGTTCGATGTCATGCAGCAGCGCCATGTCAGGCACTTCGCTGCAGGCTGCACGCATCAACACACCTTGACGTGCTGGGCCCTCAATAGGCGTATCGCTGAACGGCACACAGCTGGCGAATTCAAACTGCACCATGCGCGCACGCAGATTTTGCAAAATGGTTGGCGCTTTGTGCTCGGGCAACCACGCCACTGCCAGCAAAGTCCAAGGCAATTCGGCTTTGAGCACTTTCACAGCAGCATGCTTGAGTTCAGGCTGCTTCGAGGTCGGGCAATAGGCTGAGGTGGTGATGGCGTTCACCCCCGCGAGTGGTTTGTTTTGGTGGTCACGCCCACTCAAAAACGCCGCGCCCCAATGCATGGCAATGAACGCTTGGTTGGCGCCGAGGTCGACACTGGCTTGGGCGGGCAACACGATGGAGCCACGCTTGCTGGTGACGTGTACCAAAGTGCCCTCGTCAAAGCCAAGTCGAGCCATGTCGTCTGGGTGCAGTTGCACCATGGGCTCGGGTACATGGCCAAACAGTTTGCCCACCAAGCCTGTGCGCGTCATGCCATGCCACTGGTCACGCAAGCGGCCTGTGTTGAGCGAGAACGGAAAGCGTGATTCGCGCACTTCTGCCGTAGGCACATAAGGCAGGGCGGCAAATTTGGCACGGCCATTGGCAGTGGCGAATAGGCCGTCTTCATACAAACGCGCTTGGCCTTGTGTGGCACCTTCGCGCATGGGCCATTGCTCAGGGCTTTCATCTAAATGCGCGTAGCTCAGGCCGGTGATGTCAAGGTCGCGACCACGGGTGGATTCGCGGTGCTCCAGCCAAATTTCTTCGGGCGAGGTGTAGGCCATGTGCAGGCCGTCTTTGTGTGGAGCCACGCCTGGCTCTTGTGCCAACCGTGTGGCCAAGTCCACCACGATGTGCCAATCGTGTTTGGCTTGTCCGGGGGCTGGTACAGCGGCACGCACGCGGGTGATG
>CAJBHE010000076.1 GCA_903952885.1 uncultured Burkholderiales bacterium | reverse complement strand
GTTTGCGTTTGACTCCATCATGAGTTTTGAAGGTCGATTTGCTGAGCAAATCTTGCCAGACCAATTGCACATCTTGAACGTGTCGTTCTTAGTGCCTGCCTTGCGTCGCGACTTTGGTGGTTGCGCGGGCAACATTGCTTACAGCTTGAAAATTTTGGGTGGTACGCCCTTACCCTTGGCTACCGTCGGTACCGATGCGGCTGACTATCTGCAGCGACTCAACACCTTGGGTATTTCGATCGAGTATGTGCGCCAAGTCGAAGGCAGCTACACCGCGCAAGCCATGATCATGACCGACCGGGATAACAACCAAATCACGGCTTTTCACCCTGGCGCGATGATGCAAGCGCACATCACCCAGATTGAAAAACGCGACGACATCAAGTTGGCCATCATTTCGCCCGATGGCCGCGATGCCATGATTCAACATGCCGAGCAGCTCAAAGCGGCTGACATTCCTTTTGTGTTCGACCCAGGTCAAGGCCTGCCCATGTTTGATGCCGCTGACCTCAATCGCTTTATCGACCAAGCCACTTGGGTGACGGTGAACGACTACGAAGGCAAGATGCTGAGCGACCGCACAGGTTTGAGCCATGCCGACATTTCACGCCGCGTGCAGGGCCTGATCGTCACCTTGGGCGCAGAAGGTTGTGAAGTGTGGATTGACGGCGAGAAGGCGCTTGTACCGCCCGTCAAGGCTGCTGCCGTGGTCGACCCTACCGGTTGTGGCGATGCCTGGCGCGGCGCGTTGTTGTTTGGTTTGGAGCAAGGCTGGTCTTTGCCCAAGTGCGCCGCCTTAGGCAACCAAGTGGGAGCGCTCAAAATTGCCCAGCGTGGCCCGCAAAACTACACTGTGGATGGTTTGATCCACGCCTGACCAGGCTTGGCTGATCCGGTCGCATGATCGGCAGGCCGTGGACAAAGAAAAAGCCCGAGGCCTCGCGGCGTCGGGCTTGAGCTACGGAAAACCGTTGCCTTGATCTGTGACGATTAAGGCTTACTAGCTGTTGGGAAAGGCCAAGCAGCTTGCGGGTTCAACGTGGTCTGTGCGCGGGCAGCGGGTGCTTTCGCAGCTTTCTTTGCAGCAGGCTTTTTAGCGGCTTTTTTGGCAGCTGGTTTTTTGGCAGCAGGCTTTTTAGCGGCTGTTTTCTTAGCAGCTACCTTTTTGGCGGCTGGCTTCTTAGCGGCTACTTTTTTAGCCGCTGGCTTCTTTGCTGCAACTTTTTTGGCGGCTGGCTTCTTAGCGGCTACTTTTTTAGCTGCTGGCTTTTTAGCCGCGACTTTCTTAGCTGCTGGCTTTTTGGCCGCGACAGCTTTCTTTGCAGGGGCCTTTTTAGCGGCCGGTTTTTTTGCAGTTGCCATTTCTGTTCTCCTAGATCGAATTTAGATCATTGGGTGAAAAACACTTCGCACTGGTTTTTGTGTGCAAAGCGATTCATGGCGCTGGACCCGGGTCCAACCCCATGAACAGGGTGCGTCCACCACAACACCTCGATGGGTGTTTGTGGGTGTGGTGGACAAGTTCGTTGACATGTGTGTGTTTAAGCCATCAATCCCAAGACAAAGCACCACCAGATTGGTACTCAATCACACGGGTTTCAAAGAAGTTACGTTCTTTCTTGAGGTCGATCATCTCGCTCATCCAAGGGAACGGGTTCTCTTCGTTGGGGAAGAGGGCTTCCAAACCGATTTGCGTCGCGCGGCGGTTGGCGATGTAGCGCAAGTAGCCTTTGAACATCGAAGCATTCAAGCCCAACACGCCACGTGGCATGGTGTCTTCGGCGTAGCGGTACTCGAGTTCGACGGCTTTCATGAACAAGGCGTTGATTTCTTCCTTGAATTCAGCTGTCCACAACTGTGGGTTCTCGAGTTTGATTTGATTGATCAAGTCGATGCCAAAGTTGCAATGCATGGACTCGTCACGCAATATGTATTGGTACTGCTCAGCAGCGCCCGTCATTTTGTTTTGGCGACCCAAGGCCAAAATTTGGGTGAAGCCCACGTAGAAGAACAAGCCTTCCATCAAGCAAGCAAAAACGATCAAGGACTTCAACAGTTTTTGGTCGTTTTGCAGCGTGCCCGTGTGGAAATTCGGGTCCATGATGGCTTCGATGAAGGGAATCAGAAACTCGTCTTTGTCGCGGATCGATTTGACTTCGTGGTAAGCGTTGAAGATTTCGCTTTCGTCCAAGCCTAAAGACTCGACGATGTATTGGTAAGCGTGCGTGTGGATCGCTTCTTCAAACGCTTGGCGCAATAAGAACTGGCGGCACTCAGGCGCGGTGATGTGGCGGTAGGTGCCCAACACGATGTTGTTAGCGGCCAATGAGTCGGCAGTCACAAAGAAGCCGAGGTTACGCATGATCAAGCGGCGCTCGTCATCGGTCAAACCGTTGGGGTCTTTCCACAAGGCAATGTCCCGCGTCATGTTGACTTCTTGCGGCATCCAGTGGTTGGCGCAAGTCGCGAGGTATTTTTCCCAAGCCCATTTGTATTTGAACGGCACCAACTGGTTGACGTCAGTTTGGCCATTGATGATGCGCTTGTCAGCTGCCGTGACACGACGTGTGCTGGTGGCTGAGGCAGTTGGTGCGGGAGAGGTTTGCGCTGCGGCTGTAAGAGGCACTGTGGCGCCGTCATCCAAAGTCCGAGTTGCTGCAACAGGCTGATCAGCAGGTGTCGCAGAGAGAGGCGGGAATTCTATCGAGCGGTTAGGTAGTCCGCTTGCAAGAGGAGATGGCGATGAGGTGTTGACTTCTTCGTCCCAGGTCAGCATAAGTATTTATCCAATGTATGAATTATGGATGCAACGAAGACAAACGCAAAGCATTCGTGGACTTCGTTGCAAGTTTTTGTTGTATCACTGACACGATTCGCAGGTGGGGTCATCCACGCCGCAGAATTTGACATCGGTGGCAGGGATGGCATTCATCTGCGTTTGCGCTGCAGCGGCAGCTGCTTCGAGAGCACTCATGCCACCAGCGGTTGGGCCCGAAGACACCGCGTTGTGTGAGCCAGCTTGCACCGTTGATTTCTCAACTTGTTGTGCGCTGGAGGTGCGCAGGTAGTAGGTGGTCTTCAAGCCGCGCAACCAAGCGAGCTTGTAGGTTTCGTCCAACTTCTTGCCTGATGCGCCGGCCATGTAGATGTTGAGTGATTGCGCTTGGTCAATCCACTTTTGGCGACGTGACGCAGCTTCAACCAACCAAGTGGCGTCCACTTCAAACGCAGTGGCGTAAAGGGCTTTGATCTCTTGTGGTACGCGGTCAATGGGGCGTAAGGAGCCGTCAAAGTGTTTCAGGTCCATGACCATCACGTCGTCCCACAAGCCGAGGCGCTTCAAGTCGTGCACCAAGTAGTGGTTGATGATGGTGAACTCGCCAGACAAGTTGGACTTGACTGACAAGTTACCAAAGCAAGGCTCGATGGAAGCATCCACACCAATGATGTTGGAGATGGTGGCTGTGGGGGCGATGGCCACGCAGTTGGAGTTGCGCATGCCGTCTTTGGCGATCTTGGCGCGCAGTGCGTCCCAGTCCATGGTCTTGCTGCGGTCGACTTCGAGGTAGCCGCCACGTGCTTGAGACAACATGTCGAGTGAGTCGATCGGCAAGATGCCTTGGTCCCACAGCGAACCCTTATAGCTGGCGTATTGGCCGCGTTCTTTGGCCAATTCAGACGATGCCCAGTAAGCGTAGTAGCAAACGGCTTCCATCGAGCGGTCAGCAAACTCAACTGCGGCTTGTGAAGCGTAAGGCACGCGCATTTCATACAAGCTGTCTTGGAATGCCATGATGCCCATGCCCACAGGACGGTGACGCAGGTTGGAGTCGCGTGCTTTCTTGACAGCGTAGTAATTGATGTCGATCACGTTGTCGAGCATGCGCATGGCCACTTTGATGGTGCGCTTGAGTTTGTCGTGGTCAAGTTCTTTGCCGTTAGGACCGTCCTTCAAGTGTTGAGACAGGTTGACGGAGCCCAAGTTGCACACCGCAGTCTCGGTATCGCTGGTGTTGAGTGTGATCTCTGTACACAGGTTCGACGAGTGCACTACGCCCACGTGCTGTTGTGGTGAACGCACGTTGCATGGGTCTTTGAAGGTGATCCATGGGTGGCCAGTTTCAAACAACATGGTGAGCATCTTGCGCCACATATCGGTCGCCTGCACGGTTTTGCTTGGCTTGATTTCACCGCGCTTGGCTTTGGCTTCGTAGGCCACATAGGCGGCTTCGAAGGGAGCGCCGAACAAGTCGTGCAAATCAGGCACGTCAGACGGAGAGAACAAGGTCCACTCGCCTTTTTC
>CAJBHE010000075.1 GCA_903952885.1 uncultured Burkholderiales bacterium | reverse complement strand
GGCGCGTTCGTCAATGTAGAAGGACACACCTTGCAGCCACGCCTCTTGCGTGAGGTAAGCCGCAGGCTTACGGCTAGCAATGCGGTGCTCAATGAAGGCTTGCACACTGGCCACTTGTGCGGCGGGCAGCTCGAGGTTGTGCGCCTCGTCCGACACATCTGTGTCGAGTGGCAAACCTAACTTCCACAGCACCAGCCATGCGGCTTCGTCGGCGGCGTTGGTGGTGCCGTGGCCGAAGGCAACTTGGGCTAGGGTGAGTTGTTCGGCGCTTTGCTGAATCAGGTGAGAGATTTTCATAGTGTTTGTTGTAACAAGCCAGCAAGTGCACCAAGCCCAATAGCTTGGACACCATCACCAACAGGGTAAGGCTCGCCATCGGGGCCGTTGTGCACCAAAAATCGCTGTATAGGCTGCAAGTCTTGGCAGGCTGCGTAAAAACCTTTGCGAGGTTTGGCACTGGGGCTTTTCTTGATTTCGATAGCCCATAGTCCATCCCCCGGGACATCAATGACCAAATCTACCTCTGCGCCGTTGCTGGTTCGGTAATAACCGTGAGACATCAGATGTGCATTGGCCGTGAGCAGCGCTTCAATGGCAAAGCCTTCCCAGCTGTTGCCCATCACGGGGTGCGCTAACACATCATCCAGTGTGCTTAGGCCAAGCAAGGCGTGCAGCAAACCACTGTCGCGGACATAGACCTTGGGGGACTTGACCAAGCGTTTGCCCACATTGCTGTGCCACGAGGTGAGTTGGCGCAGCAACATCAAGTCGCTCAACATGTCTAAATACCGATGCACAGTTTTGGCATCAATCATCAAGCCTTTGGCGAGCTGCGTCACATCTAGCAAGCCGCCTTGCTTGTGGGCCAACATGGTCCACAAGCGACGCAAGGTTTGCGCAGGCAAGCGAGCGCCATAGCTCGGTAAATCCCGCTCTAAGTAGGTGCTGATGAGGTTTTGACGCCACGCCAAACTTTTGGCCGCACTGTTGGCCAACAAGCTGGCCGGGAAACCACCGCGTGCCCATAGCGAGCCTTGATGTTCGGCGTCGACTTCGAGCCAATGCAAAGGGCTTAACTCAAAATAGGCCACACGGCCAGCGAGACTTTCGCCCGACTGACGCAGCAATTCGCCACTGGCAGAGCCCAATAGTAAAAAACGGCTAGCTTCTAAACCCGTTCGGCGACCTTCATCAATCAAGCTGCGCAAGACGGGAAAAAGCTCGGGCATATGCTGCACTTCGTCCAAGATGACCAGTTTGTCTTGGTGGAGTGATAAGTAGGCTTCGGGGTCTGTGAGTTTTTGTCGGTCGCTGGGTCGCTCTAAGTCGAGATAAATGCAATCGGCCCCTTTGGTGTCGCCAATTTTTCGTGCCAGTGTGGTCTTGCCGACTTGACGCGCACCCAACAACACCACAGCTGGGTAATCAGCTAATGCGGCTTGCAAATACGGTGAGAGGTGGCGATTAAACATCCATGTATTTTACGGATTTAATTCCGCATTTTGCATGGTTTTATGCTGCAAGATGATTTAAATTTTCCAACACACGGCGATAAATGTTTTTCAGGGGGTCCAAATCAGCCACCGCCACACACTCGTTGATTTTGTGGATGGTGGCATTGGGTGGGCCGAGTTCAATGACTTGTGGGCAAACTTGCGCAATGAAGCGCCCGTCGCTCGTGCCGCCGGTGGTGGACAGCTCGGTGTGAAGGCCGGTTTCGTCGTGGATGGCGCGTTGCACGGCGCCCACCAAGTCACCGGGCGTGGTGAGGAAGGGCAGGCCGCCGATGGTCCATTTGAGGTCGAAATCTAGCTTGTGTTTGTGCAGCACTGCGGTGAGGCGCTGTTGCAATTGCTCAGGTGTGGATTCGGTGCAGAAGCGGAAGTTGAAGTCGACCACGCATTCGCCCGGAATCACGTTGCTCGCACCCGTGCCTGCGTGGATGTTGCTCACTTGCCAGCTGGTGGGAGGAAAGAAGTCGTTGCCCTTGTCCCATTCAATCTCCACCAACTCTGCCAATGCGGGGCTGAGCAAATGGATGGGGTTTTTGGCGAGTTGCGGGTAGGCTATGTGGCCTTGCACGCCTTTGACGGTGAGCTTGCCGCTCATGGTACCGCGGCGGCCGTTTTTGATCATGTCGCCCGTGCGCTCGACCGAGGTCGGCTCGCCCACGATGCACCAATCGAGTTTTTCGCTGCGGGCTTTTAAGGCTTCGCACACCTTCACCGTGCCATCTAACGCCGGGCCTTCTTCATCGCTGGTGAGCAAAAAGGCGATGTTGATGTTGGCATCTGCTTGAGCGGCTGAAAACTCTTCACACGCCACCACCATCGCCGCCAACGACGCTTTCATGTCGCTGGCACCACGGCCAAACAATTTGCCGTCGCGGTGGGTTGGGGTGAAGGGGTCGCTGGTCCACTTGTCAATAGGGCCGGTGGGCACCACATCGGTATGGCCTGCAAACACCAGTGTTTTGGCGTGAGCGTGTGTGCTGCGTTTGACCGCCCACAGGTTGCTCACGCGAAATGTTTCTGGCCCGCTGTCGATACGCTCGCACTCAAAACCCAGCGGGGCGAGCCGCGCGCTGAGGATGTCCAAACAGCCCGCGTCCTCGGGTGTGACCGAAGGGCGCGAGATGAGTTGCTCGGTGAGCTGGAGTGTGCGAGACATCGATATGAACTGTGCGAAAAATTAGTCGCGCAACAAGTCGTTGATGCTGGTCTTGGAGCGGGTTTGTGCGTCCACACGCTTGACCACGATGGCAGCGTACATGCTGTAAGGCGCGCCATTGGCGGCGACTTTAGGAATGTTGCCAGCGACCACCTTTAGGATAGGCGACAGGATCGATCATTTTATCGAACCCCGGGATG
>CAJBHE010000074.1 GCA_903952885.1 uncultured Burkholderiales bacterium | reverse complement strand
TTTGTGACGGGCGTGAAGTACGGTTTTTCACCCTCACCCGAAACCTTGTTGTATGCCCGAAGTCTCTTGCCTGCAGGTGCCATTTGGTCAGCCTTTGGCATTGGTCGATTTGAATTTCCCATCGTCGCGCAAGCATGGTTTGCAGGCGGCCATGTGCGCGTAGGCATGGAAGATAACATCTATTTGGAAAAAGGCGTGCTCGCCAAAAGCAACGCCGAGTTGGTGACCAAAGCCAAACGCATCATCCATGACTTGGGCGGCGAATTGGCCAACCCACGTGAAGCACGCCAGATGCTGAACTTGCCCAGCCGCGCTTGAACCACACCGAAGGAACACAAAGAATGTCGATTCAAAAAGAAGACTTGCGCGCCGTGCGCGTGAACGCCAAAGCAGCCTCAGCCGATGAACTGGCCCCCACACTCGAAAAACAAACACCCCCCCACTTGCAAAAAGGTGAGGCCTTGGTGCGCGTGCGAAGCGCAGGCGTGAACCCGAGTGATGTGAAAGCCGCGCTGGGCATCATGCCGCAAGCGGTTTTCCCGCGCACCCCGGGCCGCGACTTTGCGGGCGTGGTGGTGGACGGCCCCAGCGCATGGGTGGGTAAAGAAGTGTGGGGCTCGGGCGGCGACGTGGGCATCACACGAGATGGCTCACACGCAGGTTGGTTGGTGTTGCCAGAAGCAGCCTTACGCGAAAAGCCAAAGAACCTGAGCTTTGAAGAAGCAGGCTCGGTAGGTGTGCCCTTCATCACCGCCTATGAAGGCTTTCGCCGCAGCGGTATGCCACAACGCGGCCAAACGGTGGCCATCATGGGTGCCAACGGCAAAGTGGGCCAAGCGGCGGTGCAGCTCGCCGCACAAGCGGGTGCTAATGTGGTTGCGGTTCGACGTGGCGCTGGCGAATGGGATGGCCCGTCCAAAGGTGTGCACACCATAGATGCCAAAAATGAAGATGTGGCGGCGCGCATTCGTGAGCTCAGCGACGGCAAAGGCGCAAACATCGTCTTCAACACCGTGGGCAGCCCTTACTTTGAAGCGGCCAACAAAGCCATGGCCAAAGGTGCCACGCAAATTTTCATTTCCACCCTCGAGCGACCTGTGCCATTTGACATCTTCACCTTCTACCGTGGCATGCACACCTATGTGGGCATCGACACCTTGGCACTCAACTGCATCGAAACCAACGAACGCATGGAAGCCATGCGTGCTGGTTTTGAAGCGGGTACGCTGCACCCGTTTGAAGTCAGCGCGGACAACGTGTTCTCACTTGACCAAGTGTTGGCGGTCTACAAAGAAGTGATCGGTGGTGCAGGTCGCCGTATGGTGTTGAACCCCTAATCCTCATAACCCATCATGCACATCACCCGTTTAGCCCAAGCGCCTGAATATGAGGCGCCCAACCACAACGACATGCAATGTTTGCGCCTTCAAGGGCGCGAGGCTGGGCCTGCGGTTCAGCTATGGATGGGCATGTTGATCTTGAAACCCGGCGGCCAAACCGCACTCG
>CAJBHE010000073.1 GCA_903952885.1 uncultured Burkholderiales bacterium | reverse complement strand
GTGTTGAGTACCTGATGCGCAAAGCATGCAGCTTGCTTTGCCGCAATGTGCGACAAACAATGGCGGCATTTTCTCTGTGTGTGTTGTGCATTCCTGTGACCCACGCAGGCAACCAACGCGAAGAGCCCTTGATAGACTCAGTACGTACTGCGCTAAGTGCGGCGGTGCACCAGTCTGGCCCGCCCACTTTGGTTCATGCCGATGTCAAGGCCGCTCATGCGTTTGGGCAATGGCTGACGCAAAACGAAGCACGACTCGAAAAGCAATTGCAACCCCGTAAAGCCAGCCCTGCAAAGGCGAACGTCGCCATTGCGGCGGCTCCGAATAGCCCCAATGCCATGCCTGATTTGGTGGGACATGAATTGGCCAATCCACATTTGAGACGCGAATTTTTGCAAACCGTTTGGTACGAAAGCCAGCGTGCTGGCCTAGAACCATCACTGGTGTTGGGGCTCATTCAAGTGGAGAGCGGTTTTCGCAAGTTCGCCATCAGCAGCGCGGGCGCGCGCGGCTTTATGCAAGTCATGCCGTTTTGGACGCGGGTGCTGGCCGTAGGGGATGCCAGTGTGTTGTTTCAAGCGCAAACTAATTTGCGTTTTGGCTGCGTCATCTTGCGGCACTACTTGAACGTTGAGAATGGCGACTTGACCATGGCACTGGGTCGTTACAACGGCAGCCGTGGTCAGATGCAATATCCAAATGCTGTGCTGGCGGCGCAAAAGGGGTGGCAATGAAAACGTGGGTACTCGTGTTGGCAACCGTTCTGTTGACAGGCTGCGCCACCAAAGCCTACCGCGCGGTAGAAAGCGAATGTGCGCCGCAAGCTTGGGTCGACTACCCACAAAGCAAAATACAAATGGTGCAAACACGTCAACGCGTGATCCATGTGTCCACGGGCATGCGCAACTGCTTTAGTCGCAGAGACGGCAACCAAGTGCAAACTATCTGCAACGATATCACCCGGCCTGAATACATCCCGTACCAAGAAACCGTGGTGATCGACCAAAACGAGGCGGTGCGCAACATGGCAATTGCCTCCTGTTCAGCCAATTTGTGTGTGCAGCGTTACGGTAACACCCAGTGTAAAACCGATCAGCTGCTTGTGCCTGTACTCGCGCAATAAAAAAGCCCGCTTCAAGCGGGCTTTTTGACAGGGGCTTGAAATCAGCCTGGGCAGAGATTAGCCGTTGATGACTTTTTGCAACTCACCCGACTCGTACATTTCCATCATGATGTCTGAGCCACCGATGAACTCGCCTTTGATGTAGAGCTGTGGAATGGTGGGCCAGTTACTGTATTCCTTGATGCCGTGACGAATTTCGGCATCGTCCAACACGTTCACTGTTTTGATGGCTTTGGGTTCCACGCCGCAAGCTTTGAGCACTTGTATCGCACGGCCTGAAAAACCACACATGGGGAAGCTGGCGCTGCCCTTCATGAACAGCAAAACCTCGTTGCCTTTCACGAGTTCGTCGATGCGTTGTTGTGTGTCGCTCATGGGGTCTCTCCAAATCAAAAGTTAATTATTTCACTGTTGACCATTGTCCACCCGTACAGCGCAAGATGCCCGCAAGGTCAGGACGGCTTTGTACGTTCACAAAACCTTGGTTGCTCAGCAGGGTGTGCACGGCTTGGGCTTGGTCGTAGCCGTGTTCGAGCAACAACCAGCCGTTAGGTTTGAGGTGTTGTGCCGCTTGACGCACGATGGAGCGAATGTCGTCCAGCCCATCCACGCCCGAAGCCAGTGCCGACAAAGGCTCGTGCTTCAACGCGGCTAAGTGTTCATCATCGCTGGCCACGTAGGGCGGGTTGGACACGATCGCGTCAAAGGTGCGACTGTTTAAAGGGGCAAGCCACGAACCGTGGTGGAAGTCCACATGCAATGCCAAACGTTCGGCATTGGCGCTCGCCACGGCTAGGGCCTCTGCGCTTGCATCTACCGCGCTGATCGCGGCATCGGGTCGTGCATGTTTCAGGGCTAAAGCAATTGCGCCGCTACCTGTGCCCAAGTCCACCACGTCAGGGGATGCCGTATCTGCCAAGCAAGACAACGCCCACTCCACCAATGTTTCAGTTTCGGCACGTGGGTCGAGTACGCGGTGGTCTACCTGTAGCGTCAAACCAAAAAATTCTTTTTGGCCAGTGATGTAGGCCACGGGCTCGGTGTTGAGGCGGCGTTGGGCATGTGCTTCAAAGGTGGCTTGCACAGTGGCGTCCAGCGTGTCATCGCCATGTGCCAATAGCCAAGCGCGGTCGTGTGGTGCGCGGCCCAAGGCGTGCAACAGCAGCACTTGCGCGTCTAGACGCGGCAGCCCAAGTGTCTGCGCCCTAGCTGCGGCTTGGCCTACTGTCAACCCATTCATGAGTTGCCTTCCAGCGCGGCCAGCTGCTCGGCTTCGTGTGCGTGCTTCAAGGCTTGCATGGCTTCGCCCAAATCACCTTCCATGATGAAGTTGAGTTTGTACAGCGTGAGGTTGATGCGGTGGTCGCTCCAGCGTCCTTGCGGAAAGTTGTAGGTGCGAATGCGGTCGCTGCGGTCGCCGCTGCCAATCAGGCCTTTGCGCATGGCCGCGTCTTTGGCTGCGCGCTCTGAGCGGTCTTTTTCTTGAATGCGTGCGGTCAGCACTTTCAATGCTTGCGCTTTGTTGCTGTGCTGGCTGCGACCATCTTGGCACTCGGCCACGATGCCCGTGGGCAAGTGGGTGATGCGCACCGCAGAGTCGGTTTTGTTGATGTGCTGGCCACCCGCACCGCTAGCTCGGTAGGTGTCAATGCGCAAATCAGACGGGTTGATTTTGATGGCCTCGGCCTCGTCGGGCTCAGGCAGTACCGCCACCGTGCAGGCGCTGGTGTGGATGCGGCCTTGCGTTTCGGTGGCAGGCACGCGCTGCACGCGGTGGCCGCCCGATTCAAACTTGAGCCAGCCATACACGCCGTCACCACTCGAGCCACTGTCCATGCGGACCACCACTTCTTTATAGCCGCCCAGTTCGCTTTGCGATTCGCTCACGATCTCGGTGCGCCACCCTTGGCGCTCGGCGTAGCGCATGTACATGCGCAACAAGTCTGCGGCAAATAAGGCTGATTCATCACCGCCTGTGCCTGCGCGAATTTCGATGAAGGCAGGGCGTGCATCGTCTGGGTCTTTGGGCAGCAACATGCGTTGCAGTTCTGCTTCGAGTTGCAACAGTTCAGCTTGGGCGCTGGCAATTTCCTCTTCGGCCATGGCGCGCATGTCGGCGTCATCGCCACCGTCTTGCAACATTTGCTGCGCCGCTTGCACATCGGCTTCGCGTTGTTGGTAGCGCGCGTAGCGGCCCGCGGTGGCGGTCACCTCGGTATGTTCGCGTGACAAGGCCAAGAACTGCGTCATGTCCTTCATGATGTCTTCGCGAGACAGCAAGAAATCGAGTTCGTGCAAACGTTGGGTATGGCGCTCCAGCTGAGCGCGCAGAAAGTCTTTCATGGATTCAGCGCCTAACGGTTGCCGCGCAAAAAGAAATGCTCAATCGCGTGGCGTGCTCGTTCGCGCGATTCGGCATCACCTGCATGCAACTCGGCCATCGCGCCGTGCAGCATTTTTTGTGTCATGCCGCGTGAAAGGGCGTCTAGAACCGCATCCACATCATCGCCTTTGGCGATTGACTTGCGCGCGCGGGCCAACTCAGCGCTGCGCCAGTCTTCGGCTTGGGCGTTGAGCTGTTGAATCAGCGGCACGTTGCTGCGTTGGTCGATCCAGTGCTCGAAGCTTTGCACGCCCGCATCGATGATGGCTTCGGCTTGCGCCACCGCGGCTTGGCGATTGGCTTGGCCGGTTTGCACCACGGTGGATAAATCGTCTACGGTGAACAGGTATACGTCTTGGAGCGACTTCACTTCTGGCTCGATGTCGCGCGGCACAGCCAAATCGACCATGAACATGGGGCGGTGTTTGCGTTGCTTTAGCGCTTGCTTCACCGCGCCCAAGCCAATCAAAGGCAGCGTACTGGCGGTGCAGCTGATGATCACATCAAATTCGTTCAGTCGTTGCGGCAAGTCTGCCAAGCGCATGACTTCACCGCTGAATTGGGTGGCTAGCCTCTCGCCGCGTTCCAGCGTGCGGTTGGCAATGGCAATGGCTTTGGGATTCTTGGCTGCGAAGTGCGTGGCACACAGTTCAATCATTTCGCCTGCGCCCACAAACAGCACGCGCGTTTCGCTCAGGTCTTCAAACAGCTGGCTGGCCAAGCGCACAGCCGCAGCGGCCATACTGATGGAGTGCGCGCCAATCTCGGTCGAGCTGCGCACCTCTTTGGCCACAGCAAAAGAGCGTTGAAACAGTTGGTTGAGCGTGGTGCCCAAAGCTCCAGCTTCAGACGCGGCACGTACGGCGTCTTTCATTTGACCCAAAATTTGCGGCTCACCCAACACCATCGAGTCGAGGCCACTGGCCACCCGAAAAGCGTGGCGTGCCGCATCGGCTTCCAGCAGGGCGTAGGTGTGGTCTTTCAAATCCTCGGCGGACACGCCACCAGACTGTGCCAACCAAGCCATGGTCTGCTGCATTTGGGTCTCACCGCCCGCGCAGTAAATCTCGGTGCGGTTGCAGGTGGAGAGAATCGCCACTTCGCTGTCGGGTGAAAAAGTGTGGCGCAGGGTGGCGATGGTCGAACCCATTTGTTCGACCGTAAAAGTAAAACGGCCCCGCAAATCAAGCGGGGCTGTCGTGTGATTGAGGCCTAAAGCCCAGACTGCCATAGCGCACATTATAAAATTTACTCACATGGGTCCCCTAGAACAAGTCATTCACACCTTTAACCTAATTGCCCCCGCATGGGGCGTGGCCCTGTTTTGTGTGCTTGTGGCCCGCCTGACCGCCCGCTGTTGGCTGCCTTTGGCCAGTTGGAGCCTGATGAGGCAGACCTTGGCCAGCGGTGTTTTGGGTACGGTCGTATTGGCAGGTGGACTAGTTTTATGGGGCGTTGACGGAAAAATGGCCACGTATTCGGCCCTCGTCATCGCTTGTGGCACGGCCCAGTGGCTGATGTGCAAAGGCTGGCGGCGTTGATGTGAAGCGCCCAAGGCGAGCTAAGCAACGCTTCGCAAGACGGTGAGCAGGCCGTGTGCGTGGTGAGCGACATTCTGAGCGCAGCGAAGAGGAGCCAACGCGCACACGGCCTGATCACCGTCCAGAAGTGCCCCTAGCCAAGGTAGCTCAAAGGCAATACCCCTAATTCCCAACACCTGACACCCTCAAACCGAGTAAGTGCTCTAAGCCCCTAGCACCTGAGCCCCGAGTCCCCTGCAGTAAAATCGGACCTTAATTCGCGCCCCCATGCGCCTTAGCGCGCACATCACACCATGAATGCTCCAACCTCGCTGAACCACTTGCTCGCCACGGCTGAAGAAAGCCCGCGACTGCGCGAAATCCCCTACAACTACACCTCCTTCTCTGACCGAGAAATCGTGCTGCGTTTGCTCGGCGCTGAGGCTTGGGAGCTGCTGCTGCGTTTGCGCCAAGAGCGTCGCACAGGCCGCTCGGCTCGCATGCTCTATGAAGTGTTGGGTGACATTTGGGTGGTGCAACGCAACCCCTATTTGCAAGACGACTTGCTCGATAGCCCCAAGCGTCGCCTCCAGTTGGCTGAGGCTTTGCACCACCGCTTGGGTGAAGTGCAGCAGCGACGCACGCCCGATGCCGACGCCGAGCGTGACGCCATGGTGGGCCAGTTGTTGCAGGCTGCCAGCCGCGCAGTGGCAGACTTCAGTACCCAATTTGATGCGATTGCAGCTTTGCGCAAGAAAACCGCACGTTTGCTCAAAAAGCACACGGCCAACGACAACATCAAGTTTGATGGTCTTTCGCGTGTGAGCCACGTGACCGACGCTACCGATTGGCGCGTGGAATATCCCTTTGTTGTGCTGACCCCCGACACCGAAGCCGAAATGGCGGGCTTGGTCAAAGGCTGTATCGACCTCGGCCTGACCATCGTCCCACGCGGCGGCGGCACGGGTTATACAGGTGGTGCGATTCCGCTCACTTGGAAGAGTGCTGTCATCAACACCGAAAAGCTCGAAGCCATGTCCGAGGTCGAAATGGTCGACTTGCCTGGCATCGCGCACAAAGTGCCCACGATTTACACCGAAGCGGGCGTGGTCACCCAGCGCGTGGCCGATGCGGCTGAGCGCGGCGGTTTTGTGTTTGCGGTGGACCCCACCTCTGCCGAAGCCTCATGTATTGGCGGCAACATTGCCATGAACGCTGGAGGTAAAAAAGCCGTGTTGTGGGGCACAGCCCTCGATAACTTGGCCAGCTGGCGCATGGTCACGCCCGATGCGGAGTGGCTTGATGTCATTCGCGTGGACCACAACATGGGCAAGATCCATGATGCTGAAATGGCCAGCTTCGAGCTAAACTATTACCAAGCCGACGGCAAAACCTTTATCCGCCAAGAGCGCTTGGACATTCCCGGCAAGTCCTTTCGCAAGGCTGGCTTGGGCAAAGACGTGACCGACAAGTTCTTGAGCGGTCTGCCCGGCATTCAAAAAGAAGGCTGCGACGGCTTGATCACCAGCGCACGTTGGGTGCTGCACCGCATGCCAGCGCACACACGCACGGTGTGTATGGAGTTTTTTGGCAACGCCAAAGACGCTGTGCCCAGCATTGTGGAAATCAAAGACTACATGTTTGCCGAGCAAAAGCGCAGTGGCGTGTTGCTGGCAGGCCTTGAGCATTTGGACGACCGCTATTTGCGCGCTGTGGGGTATGCCACCAAAAGCAAACGCGGCGGCCTGCCCAAGATGCTGTTGGTTGGCGATATTGCGGGTGACGATGCAGACGAGGTGGCGCGCGTCACCTCAGAAGTTTCCCGCATGGCCAACACCCGCAGTGGCGAATGCTTTGTGGCGGTCAGCCCCGAGGCACGCAAAAAGTTTTGGCTGGACCGCAAGCGCACCGCAGCCATCAGCCGCCACACCAATGCGTTCAAGATCAACGAAGACGTGGTCATTCCCTTGCCCCGAATGGCCGAGTACACCGATGGCATTGACCGCATCAACATCGAACTCAGCCTGCGCAATAAGCTGGCATTGTGCGATGCCCTGGACGACTTCCTGTCCAAAGGCAATCTGCCCTTGGGTAAGTCAGACGACGCCGCCGACATTTCCACGCCTGAGCTGCTGGAAGACCGCGTGCAACAAGCCCGCTCTTTGGTGGCCGGGGTGCGTGGCTTGTGGCAGCAGTGGTTGAACGAGTGCGATGTACTGTTCCCTCAGCTGCAAGACCACAGCTTGCGTGCGAGCTGGAAAACTCAAATCCGTGCCCAACTGCAAAACATCTTCACGGGTGCGCAACTCTCGCCCATCTTGGACGAGTGCACCGCCATTCACCAACGTGTGCTCAAAGGCCGCGTGTGGGTAGCCCTGCACATGCACGCCGGTGACGGCAACGTGCACACCAACATTCCCGTCAACAGCGACAACTACGCCATGCTGCAAACCGCGCATGAGGTGGTGGGTCGCATCATGGTGCTGGCGCGTTCATTGGATGGCGTCATCTCTGGCGAGCACGGCATTGGCATCACCAAAATGGGCTTTTTGACGGATGCTGAGTTGCAGCCTTTCGCAGACTACAAAGCCAAGGTCGACCCACAAGGACGCTTCAACAAAGGCCATTTGCTGCGCAACCAAGACATCGACCTGTCCTTGCGCCACGCCGATTTGAGCCAAGCCTACACGCCCAGCTTTGGCTTGATGAGCCACGAGTCGCTCATCATGCAGCAAAGCGAAATTGGCGCGATTGCGAGCAGCGTGAAAGACTGTTTGCGTTGTGGCAAGTGCAAGCCCGTGTGCGCCACCCATGTGCCACGTGCCAACTTGCTCTACAGCCCGCGTGACAAAATTTTGGCCACGTCCTTGTTGGTCGAAGCTTTCTTGTACGAAGAGCAAACGCGCCGCGGTGTGTCCATCAAACACTGGCAAGAGTTTGAAGACGTGGCCGACCATTGCACCGTGTGCCACAAGTGCCTGACGCCTTGCCCTGTGAAGATTGACTTTGGCGACGTGACCATGAACATGCGCAATTTGTTGCGCAAGATGGGTCAAAAAACGTTCCGTCCAGGCAACGCAGCGGCGATGTTCATGCTCAACGCCACCAACCCTGAGACCATCAAGTTCGCTCGCGGCGCGATGGTGGGCGTGGGCATGAAGCTGCAACGCATCGCGCACGATGTGCTCAAGGTGGTGGCACGCAAACAAACCAAGGCACCGCCAGCAACCGTGGGCACTGCGCCCATCAAAGAACAGGTGATTCACTTCATCAACAAAAAGATGCCAGGCAATCTGCCCAAGAAAACGGCACGTGCGTTGCTCGACATCGAGAACAACGATTACGTGCCGATCATCCGCGACCCGAAAACCACCACCTCTGAAACAGAGGCGGTGTTCTATTTCCCCGGCTGCGGCTCTGAGCGTTTGTTCAGCCAAGTGGGCCTGGCCACGCAAGCCATGTTGTGGCACGCAGGCGTGCAAACTGTGTTGCCACCTGGTTACCTGTGTTGCGGCTACCCACAAAAAGGCTCGGGTCAGTTTGACAAGGCAGACAAGATCATCACCGACAACCGCGTGTTGTTTCATCGCGTGGCTAACACGCTCAACTACCTCGACATCAAAACCGTGGTGGTGAGCTGCGGCACGTGTTATGACCAGTTGCAGGGCTACGAGTTCGACAAAATTTTCCCTGGCTGCCGCATCGTCGACATCCACGAATACTTGTTTGAAAAGGACATCAAACTCAGCGCTGACCAGCAGGCGGGCTATTTGTTCCATGACCCCTGCCACAGCCCCATGAAGCAACAAGACCCGATGAAAACGGTCAAATCGCTGGTGGGCGATCAGGTGGTCAAGAGCAGCCGTTGCTGCGGCGAGTCTGGCACTTTGGGTGTGACCCGCCCAGACATTGCCACTCAAGTGCGCTTTCGCAAAGAAGAAGAGCTGCAAAAAGACGAAGCTGCTTTGCGTGCCATGACTGGTGAAGCCAAGGGCGACATGAAAATTCTCACCAGCTGCCCCAGCTGTTTACAAGGCTTGACCCGCTACGGTGACGACCTGCAAAACGGTTTGCTCGAAGCCGACTACATTGTGGTCGAGATGGCGCGCAAAATTTTGGGTGAGCAATGGATGCCCAACTACGTGGCCCAAGCTAACGCCGGTGGCATTGAGCGCGTGTTGGTCTAACTAGGAACACCCCATGGCTGGTTTGCAAAAAAACACCCCCGCGCCCCAAGACATCACGGTGCATGGCGCATCGCGTGTGTTGGAAGTCACCTTTGCAGATGGCGCGAGTTTTCGCATTCCGTTTGAGTTGATGCGCGTCTACAGCCCCTCGGCGGAAGTGCAGGGTCATGGTCCGGGCCAAGAGGTGTTGCAAACGGGCAAGCGCTTGGTCGACCTTGAAGGCCTAGAGCCCATTGGCAATTACGCCATCAAACCGACCTTCAGTGACGGCCACGACAGCGGCTTGTTCACTTGGGAATATCTGTATTTCTTAGGTTCCGAGCAAGACCAACTGTGGGCCGACTACGAACGCCGTTTGTTGGCAGCAGGTACCGACCGTGACGCGGCCATGCCTGAAAAAGTCGGTGCGGGTTGCAGCACCCACGCACATTGATACCATCACCCTCATGAGCAGTACCCATTTCGGTTTCAAAACCGTCGACGAAAAAGAAAAAGCCAAACACGTGCGTGGCGTGTTTGACTCGGTCGCATCTAAGTACGACGTGATGAACGACCTCATGTCCGCAGGTCTGCATCGCATATGGAAGCGCTACACCGTCATGGTCGCTGACTTGCGCGAAGGCTCACAAGTGCTCGACATCGCAGGCGGCACAGGTGACTTGTCGATGGCGTTTGCCAAGAAGGTGGGCAACACAGGCCGCGTGGTGCACACCGACATCAACGAAGCCATGTTGCGCACCGGCCGTGATCGCTTACTCGACCACGGCATGGTCTTGCCCACCTTGGTGTGCGACGCTGAAAAACTGCCTTTTCCAGACAACCACTTTGACGTGGTCAGCTTGGCCTTTGGTCTGCGCAACATGACCCACAAAGACACAGCACTCAAAGAAATGTGCCGCGTGCTCAAGCCCCAAGGCAAGTTGTTGGTGTTGGAGTTCTCGAAAGTGGCTAAGCCGCTGGAAAAAGCCTACGACTGGTATTCTTTCAACATCTTGCCCAAGCTGGGCCAGATGATTGCAGGCGATGCATCGAGCTACCAATATCTGGCTGAGTCCATTCGCATGCACCCAGGCCAAGAGGAATTGAAATCCCTCATGAAACAAAATGGCTTTGGTCATGTGGACTTACACAACATGAGCGCCGGTGTGGTCGCGCTTCATGTTGGAATCAAGTGCTGAATGATTGAGACAACAGGAGACGACGCGATGAAGAAACTTTTCACAGCTATTTTTGTGGTGGCTATAGCATTTGCCACCATGCAAGCCGAAGCTGCTAAGCGGTTGGGCGGCGGCAAATCAATGGGCCAACAGTCCAGCAACGTGACGCAGCGCGAAGCTGCCAAGCCTGCGCCTGCTGCCACCCCCAATGCTGCACCTGCTGCGGCCCCCGCAGCACCAGCTGCTGCACCTAGCCGCTTTGGTGGCATGGGCGGCATGCTCGGTGGCTTGGCTGCTGGTTTTGGCTTGGCTTGGTTGGCTCACTCTATGGGGTTTGGTGCTGAGTTCGGCCAATTCTTGATGTTTGGTTTGCTGGCCTTGGTTGTTGTGATGGTGATTGGCATGATCATGCGTCGTCGCCAGCAGCCCGCAGCTGCCAACCCAAGCCCTTACGCATTTGAAGGTGCAGGCGCACCTGCCAACCTCAGCACTTTGCCCCAGTACAACCCGCACAACGTTGGCAACGACTCCTCAGCCCGACCTGTAGACACGCAAGCCAACTTTAGCCCGGCGGCCGGTGGTTCCATGATTGGCGCTGCTTTGAGTGGCAACCAAACATGGGGTATTCCTACTGACTTTGACACCGTGGGCTTTGTCAACGCTGCCAAGCAAAACTTCATGACCTTGCAACAAGCTTGGGACCGCTCTGACATCAGTGCCTTGCGCGTCATGATGACCGACAGCATGTTGGACGAAATCAAAGCCCAATTGGCTGAGCGCGAAGCCACATCCAATGGCCAAATCAACCACACCGAGGTGCTGACCCTTGATGCGCGCTTGTTGGGCATCGAAGACATGGGCCAAAGCCACATGGCCAGCGTGGAGTTCACAGGACTCATTCGCGAAGAACCATCCTCTGGTCCCGCACCGTTTCGGGAAGTCTGGAACATGACTAAGCCGAAAGACGGCAGCTTGGGCTGGCTTGTTGCAGGCGTGCAAGCCTTGCAATAAGGAATAATCGGGGACTATGGCAACACAGTCCCCTTTTTCTTGGTTGGTCGATGCAGCAAACACGTTGCGCGCCAAACTTCCCGCAGATTTCCCGCTGCCACCCACGCCGCCCGCTTGGGCGGTGGCTGAAGTGCAACAGCGTGTGGTTCTTTTCTTAAATCATGTGCTCACGCAAGAGCCTGCTGCCCGCGAGCGTTTGCAACGCCAACGTGGCCGCCAAGTACAAGTGTGTTGGCGAGACCAAGTGTTTCAATGCGCTTTCACGCCCGCTGGTCTGGTCGAGTTCATCACCCGCGATGCCAACACCAAAGCTGCCGACCTCGTGTTGCGCGTGAACGAGCCTTCGCCATTTGAATTGGCCAAGACGTTGCTGCAAGGCGAGAAGCCCGCTATTCGCATCGAAGGCGATGTGCAATTGGCTGCCGAAGTCAATTGGCTGATTGACCATGTGCGCTGGGACCCTGAAGAAGATCTGGCTCGACTTGTCGGCGACGCCTCCGCCCACACTTTGGTGCAAATCGCCAAGGATGCGGTGCAAGCATTGCGCAGCTTTGTTCAGCAACAAAGCAAAAAGGCTGCGTCATGATGACCCGTTTGATGCGCGGTATCTACATTTTTTTCATCGCCCTGCGCTATGGCTTGGATGAGCTGGTACTCACCAGCTTCCAAAAGCCAGGCCTACGCTTGCTGGCCCGAGTTGTATCCATCGGGCGCGATTTGTCTGCGCCGCGTGGCCAGCGTTTACGTGAGGCGCTCGAGCACCTTGGCCCCATATTTGTGAAGTTTGGCCAAGTGCTCTCGACCCGCCGTGACTTGTTGCCGCCCGACATTGCAGACGAGCTCGCACACTTGCAAGACCGTGTGCCTCCGTTCCCATCCGATGCGGCTGTGGGAATTGTTGAGCGTGCTTTTGGTCGCCCGTTGAATGAGGTTTTTGTGGTATTCGACCATAAGCCCATAGCCAGCGCCTCCATCGCACAAGTTCACTTTGCCGTCATCAAAGACCGCAACGGCGTCACACGCGAAGTGGCTGTGAAGGTACTGCGCCCAGGTATGTTGACCGTGATCGACAAAGACCTCAGCCTCATGCGCATGATGGCGGGTTGGGTGGAACGTCTCAGCTCAGACGGCAAACGCTTGAAGCCCCGCGAAGTGGTCGCGGAGTTTGACAAGTACTTGCATGACGAACTCGATTTCATGCGTGAAGCCGCTAACGCCGCGCAGCTACGCCGCAACATGGAAGGCCTCAACTTGGTGTTGATTCCAGAAATGATTTGGGACTTCTGCCGCGATGACGTGATCGTGATGGAGCGCATGAAGGGTATACCCATTAGCCAAGTCGACCGTTTACGTGCAGCTGGCGTGGATATTTCTAAACTGGCCCGCGATGGTGTCACTATCTTTTTTACCCAAGTGTTTCGCGATGGTTTTTTCCATGCTGACATGCATCCTGGCAACATCCAAGTTAGCCTCGATCCAGCTACCTTTGGCCGCTATATCTCGCTGGACTTTGGTATTGTGGGCACGCTCACCGAGCACGACAAAGAGTACTTGGCGCAAAACTTCACCGCCTTCTTTCGCCGCGATTACAAGCGCGTGGCCGAGCTGCATGTCGAATCGGGTTGGGTTCCCTCTGACACGCGCGTGGACGAACTTGAGTCGGCTGTGCGCGCCGTGTGCGAGCCTTACTTTGATCGCCCGTTGAAAGAAATTTCCCTCGGTTTGGTGCTCATGCGCTTGTTCCAAACCTCGCGCCGCTTCAATGTCGAGATTCAGCCGCAATTGGTGTTGCTACAAAAAACACTCCTCAACATCGAAGGTCTTGGTCGCCAGCTCGACCCCGAGCTTGACCTGTGGAATACCGCCAAACCCTTTTTGGAAAAATGGATGATCGACCAGGTGGGCCCCAAAAAACTATGGCATCAGTTGGTGGCTGAAGCACCGCGTTACGCCAAGCTGTTGCCAGAGTTGCCCCGTTTGATTCACGACTTTTTGAAGTACCGTCAAAACGACGGCAATGTTCAGTTGCAGCAGCTCATCGAAGAGCAACGGTATACCAACCGCATGTTGCAACGCCTGATGTGGATAAGCGCAGGTTTCTTGGCCGGCTTAGTGGCCATGCAGGTGTTGGTGCGTCTTCATCATTTGTTTTAACCTTTTTGCGGAGTTGACCCGTGCTGCTCACACTCGTCATCGTCTATTTGTTGATCACCATCGCCATCGGTTTGATGGCGGCTAAGCGCGTTCAAAACTCGGCTGACTTTGCGATTGCGGGCCGACACTTGCCCCTGGCCATGATCGTCACCACTACCTTTGCCACGTGGTTTGGTTCAGAAACCGTGTTGGGTATTCCGGCCAAGTTTGTAAACGGCGGTTTGCACGGTGTGGTGGAAGACCCATTCGGTGCGGGCTTTTGTTTGATCTTTGTGGGGCTGTTTTTTGCGGGCAAGCTCTATCGCATGACGCTGCTCACCATCAGCGATTACTTTCGCGAGCGCTATGGCCGCGTAGTAGAGGTTGTGTGCTCGATCATCATCATGGTCAGCTACCTCGGCTGGGTGTCGGCGCAAGTCACTGCTTTGGGACTGGTGTTTAATTTGCTATCCAATGGTGTGGTCAGCATGGAGATGGGCATGGTCATTGGCGTGGTGTCGATTTTGGCCTACACCTTGTTTGGCGGCATGTGGTCGGTGGCAATCACCGATTTCATTCAAATGATCATCTTGGTGATTGGCTTGTCCATCTTGGCCGTGTTTGCCGCAGGGCAAGCTGGTGGTGCGGATAAGGTGATTGCTTTGGCGATCAGCCAAGACATGTTCAAGTTTTGGCCCGAGCCGAGCATGAAAGACATTTTATTTTTCTTTGCCTCGGCCATCACCATCATGTTGGGCTCAATTCCGCAGCAAGATGTGTTTCAGCGTGTCATGTCTGCCAACAGCATCAAGGCAGCCACGTATGGCCCAGTCATTGGCGGTGTTTGTTACATATTGTTTGCGTTCGTGCCGATGTTTTTGGTGGTCAGTGCCATGCTCATCATGCCCGAGCAAGCGGCAGCGCTGATGGCCGATGACCCACAAAAAGTGCTGCCCATCTTGGTGATGACGCAAATGCCTTTTGTCATGCAGGTGCTTTTTTTTGGCGCGTTGCTCTCGGCTATCAAGTCGTGTGCGTCGGCCACTTTGCTCGCGCCAAGCGTGACGTTCACCGAAAACATTTGGCGTCAATTCCATCCCCATCAAACTGACCAACAAGAGCTGCGAGCCATGCGAGTGACGGTGCTGTTGTTCAGCCTCTTGGTGCTGGGCTACGCCATTCGTATGCAAGGCACGTCGATTTATGAAATGGTGTCAGGCGCGTATCAAGTGCCGTTGGTCGGTGTCTTTGTACCGCTCACCTTTGGCCTTTACTGGAAGCGTGCCACCACACAGGGCGCGATCTTTGCCTTGAGCTTTGGCTTGTTGACGTGGGTTTTGTTCTTGGCCACGCCTGCAGGTGATGAGTTTCCGGCGCAGTTGGCGGGTTTGTTGGCCAGTTTGACGGGCATGGTGGTGGGCTCGTTGGGGCCGCAAGGCATTCGTAACGCCCACGCTGGCCATCATAAGTTGGCAGGGGCGATCTAGGTGTTCATCGACCCCTGAAACAGGAGCTGGGCGCCTATAATTCGGAGCTTTACCGAACTCTCCACGCCATGCCAATTTACGCCTACAAATGCGGGTCCTGCGGTCATGCCAAGGACATCTTGCAAAAAATTGCGGACGCACCGCTGACAGATTGCCCCATGTGCGGCAAGCCCACATTTTCCAAGCAACTCACCGCTGCCGGCTTTCAGCTGAAAGGTTCGGGTTGGTACGCCACAGATTTCAAGGGCGGTTCGGGCGGTGCCTCTGCGCCAACCGCTGCTGCGGGCTCTGTCGCCACGGCTACATCCTCAGACAGCGCTTCGCCCACCCAGACTGCCAGCAGCAGCACCGATACCGCTTCAAGCAGTCCCGCTGCCCCAGCTGCTTCAGTCGCATCTGGCTATTGTGCTTCGGGCTGTGCCTGCCACTGATTCTTCAAAACCACAAAACACCACATGCCAATTAAAAAATACTTGCTGGCAGGCCTCTTGGTCTGGACACCTTTGGCCATCACCGTCTGGGTGCTGACCTGGTTGGTGGGCATCATGGATGGCATC
>CAJBHE010000072.1 GCA_903952885.1 uncultured Burkholderiales bacterium | reverse complement strand
CTATCAGCCTACGAACTGCAAACCAATCGCACGAGGTATTCCACGGTTTTCAATTCCTAGGCTACTCAAATGATCAAGTTCGAGCCCCGGATGTGCCATCGAACTTTCGCCCCGACTGGTTCAAGCCCAGGTCAAGGAGCCAAAAATCTAATAAAAACAACGACTTACCTCGTTGTTTTTATTTTATATTGACCAGCAAGACGCCCTCATCACCCAATTTCAGACTTAATTCTCTGTCTACTGATTTCGGGGAATGCCACTGACCTAAGCTGAACAAACAGGGGCAAGTGCGCTTCGTTTGGCAAACAAAAACTGTGCGCCTAACTCACCCGCTGTCGCTTGGAAATAGATGTTTGGGGGGAGAAAAAACTCGTCGCCCACCCCGTTGAGCAAGAGGCATTCGGGTAGCTCAATCAAGAGCTCCCCCGAGAGCACCAAGCCAAGTACAGCATGTTCACTCTCCAGAACACCGCTGCATTGCTGAGGTTTGAGGCTCCTGAGGACACCACGGGAGAACCCTCTTTCATACAACGATTGGCCAAACTCTTTGGCTAATGCTTCTATTGAAATAACTGACATGTCCATTGGCAACCTCCTTTTGGGATGAGCAACTTTCAAGAAATCAGAAATCTGAATTTAAATAGTCTAAGGACTAATTAAATTCATGGTGAGTTTGTAGTCATTATTTGTGTCAAATCAGTGACCGAAGATAAGGCGTTCAAACTTCACATCGTTAGTGCAATAGACTGCATTCAATTTCCAATCCATTAATGGAGGTCACGATGTGCAGATGGGTTGCCTATGCAGGTCCAGAAATTTATCTTGAAGACCTTGTCTTTCACCAAGAACATTCAATTGTTAGCCAAAGCTTGGCTGCGAATCAATCATCATGGGTAACAAATGGCGATGGGTTTGGTGTTGCCTGGTATACACAACGCACAACACCTGGATTGTTTAAAGATGTTTTACCAGCTTGGAACGACAGTAACCTTCGTTCACTTGCGGCCCACATTCGAACAAAATTATTTTTTGCTCATGTGCGAGCTACCACCGGAACTGCCGTAAATAGAAGTAATTGCCATCCTTTTATTTGGCAAAACTGGACTTTCATGCACAACGGGAAAATCGGAAATTGGCATAAGTGTCGAAAAGACGTTGAGGATCTTATCGATCATGTGCATTACCCGCACAGAGAAGGTACTACTGACAGTGAAGCGCTATTTTTAGTGGCACTTAGCAAAGGCTTAGTTCACGACCCAATCAATGCACTTCAAGCGACACTAAGTGATGTTCGTAGCATCATGGACCGACATCATTCAGATGAACCTATGCGAATTTCTTGTGCACTGACAAATGGCAAAGAAATGTGGGCATTTAGGTATTCAAGTGACGATTTATCACCTAGTATGTATTTCGGTTCTCCTCATACCCGTGCAAGCGAAGAAGGGCCTAACCCAATCACAACAATTGCATCAGAACCGTCTGATTCTGGTGCAGGACATTGGTTCAAAGTTGAAGAACGCAATGGCGTTCATTGGACAGAGCAAGGTATAGAACATTTCAAAATAAACATCTAAACTTTTCAGAAGTTTTATGACGATGCGTAGTAATCGTCCCCTAGAACCAAAAGCGTGAGAAGTAGAATTTTTTCCAATGGAGAGGTTCTATATGAAGAGATCAAAATTCAGCGACAGCCAAATCATGGACGCGGTCAAACGCATTAAAGCTGGCATCGGTGTTCCATATATCTGTCGTGAATTTGGCATCAGCGAGTCCTGCTATCGTTACGAGCGCAAGCTCGATGCTGAATGCGGATCAAGCCGCGCAAACGACTTGAGCGCGAAAAGATGGCATTCCACCAGGGTAAATGCCATATAGAGGCTTTTTCTATTGAGGAAATATCAACTTACACTCGAACTCAACAAACAAAGTTGAGTCTTATGAGGAATGTTCAACTTGAAAAAATGTCACCATTGCATAACCCAACGGCGTTGGCCAAGCATTTGACACTTTCACTGTGCTTGAGTGTGTGGTCAAGTTCAATCACAGCACAACCCCTCAGCGAAGTTGAGCAGGGGCTGAGGATCATGGCGAACCGGCAGCAAGGCAACTGCATCACCTGTCACCAAGTCACTGTGCTTCGCGATGCCAAGGGAATCGATGGCGCATCGGGTAAACAAGGTGACTTTGGCCCCTCTCTCGACGGTGTGGGCAAGCGATACAGTTTGGCGCAACTGCGCCAATGGGTGATGGACGGTCGCAGGTTCAACCCAAACACGCTGATGCCCCCGTTTGGAACAATAGATGGTGCAAGCTATGCCAGCCCATCACGCCCAATCCTTAGCTTAGAAGAAATCGACAAGGTGACTGCCGCGTTGGCCACTTTGCGCTAAAGTGCAAAAATCATGCTGCACTCAAAGACATCGTTAGCTCGCCGCACATGCCTTGCGCACTTGAGCCTTGGTGCGGTTGGTATTTCTGGCGTTTCCAGCGCTTGGTCAGTACCAGACACCCACTCACAAGCCGACCTGTTGTCTCGTGGCTTAAAAGCTGAAGGCATTGACGTCACGTTGCCTGAATTAGCTGACAACGGCAACGCCATTCCATTGCAGTTCACATTGCAAGCACCCGCAGGTAAACATCTGGTCGGATTTGACATCATCGCGCCTGAAAATCCCAACCGTGTCATCCTGCGGATGAAGCTGGGGCAACCTCAAACGAGGTTCACATTCAACACCCGCATTCGACTTGCCATGACGCAAGACGTCTGGGTATTGGCTCATCTCAGCAATGGCACAAGCTTGGGCCGGCCCACTCACACGGTGGTCACCGCCACGGCTTGTTTTGACGAGACCTGAATCTATGGCACAAACACTAGACTTGCCCGTTCGTCTATCGTTATCAGGGCCTGTGCGGCCCAACACAGAGGTAGAAGTTCGGTTATTGCTAGGGCATGTGATGGAGACAGGATTTCGACACGACAGTTCAGGCGCACAAGTGAGCAAAGATATCTTGCAATTTGTCAAAGTGCATATTGACGAGGCACTGGTTTTTGAGGCTGAGTTAGGCACGGGCATGGCCGCCAATCCAATGTTCTTTTTTTCTTTCACTTTGCCACCCAAAGCAAGTGACTTGATCGTCAGCTGGGCAGATCATCAAGGCCGCACGGGTCAAATGCGCCGCCCCTTGGTGTACCGCTAAACGCCATGCACTCACGCAGCATATGGCAATGGATGGCGATTTTGCTCATTGGCCTAGCGCAGCCACTCTGTGCCCAAACGCTAATGAGTGGCAATTTATTTTTAACACCACAACTGCAAGCCATGCAGCAAGACGCAGATGCCAACCCCATTTCGCTGTGGATTGAAAAAGGCCAAGCCTTGTGGCGCGATAGCTGCCAAAGTTGTCACAACTCTCCTCAGACATTGCGCAGCTCAGCCGCTGAGCATCCGCGATTGAAAACAACCGCTAACGCCAGTCGTTTGATTAATCTAGAAGATCAAATCAATCTGTGTCGTCAGCGCGTGGGGCAACATCCCAAAGGTCTAGAGGACGATGACACACTCTCATTAAGCGCTCTGTTGCACAGCGTCGCCAAGGGCCAAAAGATTCAGGCACAAGCACCCGCAGATGCAATCGGGCAACAACGTTGGCAAGACCAACTGTCACAGGGCGCACAGCTTTACGCGACCCGCATAGGACGACTTAACTTGGCGTGCGTGCATTGCCACGATGGCAAAGTAGGCGCAAACCTTCGCGCGGAGGTCATCAGTCCAGGTCACCCTTCGGGTTTCCCTATCTACCGTTTGAATTGGCAAAACATGGGGTCAATCGACCGCCGCTTGCGCGCTTGCTATTCGGGTGTGCAAGCCAGCTTGCCAGCACCAGGCAGCGAGAGCCTCAGACAGCTAGAACTCTTTTTGAAAGTGCGCGCCAACGGCATGCCTTTGGACGGCCCATCCATTCGTCGCTGAAGCAGCACAACAAGAAGCAAGGCCTGCAAAAGGCCTCGCTACTTTCATGCGTTACACCAAGGTCAAACCATGCTTGCGCAATGGCAAATTGCGCTGTGGTTTGCCCGTGGCTGCGTAAATCGCGTTCAGCACAGCTGGGCCAACCACGCAAATGGTGGGTTCACCCACACCGCCCCAGAAGTCGCCAGTGGGCACCAAAACGGTTTCTACCTTCGGCGTTTCTTTCAGGCGCATCAAAGGGTAGGTGTCAAAGTTGCGCTCTTGCATGCGCCCTTTCTCTACCGTGTTTTCACCCAAGAAGACGCCCGACAAGCCCATGACCACCGACCCCTCGATTTGGGCCTTCACCTGCGCTGGGTTGACCACATGGCCAGAGTTCAACGCAAACACCATACGGTGAATTTTGACCTCGCCCTTGGGGGACACAGAGACCTCAGCCGTGGCGGCCGAGTAGCTGGCGTAACCCATGAACTGCGCGATACCTCGAAAGACACCGGGTGGCAGTGGCTTACCCCAATCGCCGGCTTCAGCCGCTGCATTGAGAACGCCCAAATGCTTGGGATGGTTTTTCATCAAAGCACGGCGAAACTCCAGGGAGTCTTTGCCCGCAGCGCGGGCACACTCTTCCATGAAGCACTCCATGTAAATGCCGTTTTGGTTGGTATTCACACCTCGCCAAGGGCCCACCGGGACGTGGGTATTGCGCATCACATATTCGGTCAACAAATTGGGGAAGGTGTAGCCCAGTTGGGCGTCCCCCGCTTCTTCCCAAAAACCTTGCATCTGGCGCACGTCTTTGTTGTTCTTGATAGCCATGGGGGACAACAATGCATTGAGTGACTGGCCTGACACGCGCACATGGAACGCTGTCATGTTGCCTTTGTCGTCAATACCTGCCGACATTTTGGCCATCGAGATGGGACGGTAAAAGTCTTGGGTCATGTCCTCTTCACGGCTCCAAATCAATTTGATCGGTTTGCCCGGAAACTTCTTTGCCACTTGTGCAGCTTGGTCAACATACTCTTGATGACCGCCACGGCGTCCCAAGCCACCGCCCAAGTCCATCTTGTACACATCACATTGCGCTAAAGGAAAACCTGTTGCCTCAGCCAACGCGGCCAATGAACCCTCAGCACTTTGGGTAGGCACCCAAGCCTCGGCGCGATTGCCGGTGATGCGCACGGTGCAATTCATGGGCTCCATCGTCGCGTGCGCCAAGAAAGGACTGGTGTAAGTGGCTTCCACTTTCTTCGCAGCTTGCGAAATGGCAGCGGGTGCATCACCCTCTTTGCGTTGCCAGAAATCACCATTGGCTATCAAGCCTTCTCGCAGCATGGCGTCGATGGTGGCACTGGAGGTGTTGGCATTCACCCCGTCATCCCACACCACTGGCAGTTCGGCCAACGCCGTCTTGGCACGCCAAAAAGTGTCTGCCACCACGGCCAAGGTGCTGTCGTTAATTTTGACCACGCCCTTGACACCACGCATCTTGGCAATTTTGCTCTCGTCGTAGCTTACCAACTTGCCACCAAACACAGGGCTTTGCATAACAGCTGCATTCAGCATGCCGGGCAACTGCAAATCGATGCTGAAAGTTTTGCGTCCATCCACCTTATCGGCCGTGTCCAAACGACGCATAGACTTACCTGCAATGCGCCATTGGCTCGGCTTCTTCAAGCTGATCTTGGCTGGGTCAGGCAGAGTGAGTTTGGCCGCATCGTCAGCGACTTTGCCATAGCTCAGCGTGCGGCCTGAGATGGCGTGCGTGATCATGCCTTCTTTGGTCATCACTTCAGCCAAGGGGACATTCCAGCGGTTGGCGGCGGCTTGCATGAGCATGAGGCGCGCCGTTGCACCGCCTCGGCGCACGTAATCGTGCGAGGTACGAATACCGCGGCTGCCGCCTGTCGACATATCGCCCCAAGCACGCTTGCGCGCCAGACTCTGGCCGGGGGTGGGCATTTCTGTGGTGACTTTGGACCAATCGCAATCCAGTTCTTCGGCCACCAATTGGGCCAAGCCTGTGCGAGTACCCTGTCCCATTTCAGATCTGGCAATACGAATGACCACCGTGTCATCGGGCTTGATAACCACCCAAATATTGATTTCATTTGGCGTGAGGGTGGTGTACGAGGCTTGTGCAATGGCATCAGGCGCAAAGCTTAGCCCTAAGGCCAAGCCACTGCCAACGGCGGCAGAGCTGAGTAAAAAGTGGCGACGTGAAGTGTCAAGCATGTGGGTGTTTGTCATGATGTGTTCCCTCAAGCTTGTGCGTTGACGTCGACTGACTCATAAGACGCCAAAACGTCGCCCAATTTCATTTGGCCTGCCGCCACATGAATCGCATCGCGAATGCGCTGATAAGTGCCACAGCGGCATATATTGCTCATCGCTTCGTCAATGTCAGCATCTGTTGGCTTGGGGATTCGAGCGAGCAAAGCAGCCGCTGCCATCACTTGACCCGACTGACAATACCCGCACTGGGGCACGTCTAATTCAGCCCATGCTTTTTGCACGGCATGGCTGGCATTTTTTGACAATCCTTCAATCGTGGTGACTTTCATTGCGCCTACAGCAGACACAGGAATGGAGCACGATCGTGCAGGCTGACCATTGAGGTGCACTGTACAGGCCCCACATTGCGCCACACCACATCCATATTTGGTCCCCGTCAGGCCAAGCTCTTCACGCAACGCCCAGAGCAGTGGCATTTGCGGTTCGGGGTCGATGGTGCGAACGGTCCCATTGACATTGATTTTCATGTAAGTCTCCTTGTGTCATTTATCGTCTCAGTTTGCCGCATTTTTGAACATGCTGCATTGACAAATCACATTTATCGAGTCACTTGCGCTACACACCAACCTCAAGTCAAGGCCAACAGTGCGGCTTTGACAATACTGGGCGCATCCACATGAAAAAACGCGCGCAAAGCTGCCCGCGTATCGCTTCGGCCAAATCCATCTGTGCCTAAGCACATGTAACGACGCCCTTGAGGCAAATAGGCACGGATACTCTCAGGAACAGCTCTTACATAATCGGTAGCAGCCACAACAGGGCCTTGGCTCTGTAACAACTGCTGCTGCACAAATGGCATGCCGGCTGCCACGTTGCCCTTCAATCCAGACATTTCACAGGCCATGCCGTCGCGAGCCAACTCGCTCCAACTTGTCACGCTGAACACATCACTCGCAACACCTTGTTGAGCCAACAACTGTGCGGCTTTCACCACTTCGGTCAAGATAGCGCCTGAGCCCATCAAAGTCACACGCTGCCCTGTGGGTTGCAAAGGTTCGAAAGCTTTGAATTTATAGCAACCTCGAATCACCTCAGCTTCTACACCCACCGGTAAATCGGGTTGTGCATAGTTTTCGTTCATCAAGGTGACGTAATAAAAAACATCGCTTTGATCAACCAACATCTCACGCATGCCATGGTCCACGATGACCGCCATTTCACCCGCATAGGCAGGATCATATGCACGGCAATTAGGAATGGTGGCCGCTACCAAATGGCTGCTTCCATCTTGGTGCTGTAAACCTTCGCCACCCAAAGTGGTGCGGCCAGAAGTGGCCCCCAACAAGAAGCCACGCGAGCGTTGATCAGCCGCTGCCCAAATGGCGTCACCCACGCGCTGAAAGCCAAACATGGAGTAATAAATGTAGAACGGCAACATGGCCAAGCCATGCACGCTGTAGCTGGTGGCTGCAGCTGTCCAACTCGCGATGGCTCCAGCTTCGCTGATGCCTTCTTCCAAAATTTGCCCCTCCAAGGCTTCACGGTAGCTCAGCACCGAACCAATGTCCTCGGGCTCGTAATGCTGGCCCACACTGGAATAAATGCCCACCTGTTTGAACAAATTGGCCATACCAAAAGTTCGTGCCTCATCTGCCACGATGGGCACAATGCGCGGCCCCAATTGAGAGTCTTTGAGCAAGTTGCCCAGCAAACGCACAAAGGCCATGGTCGTGGACATTTCCTTGCCCGCAGCTTGGATGGCAAAGGCAGCATATTGCCCTATGGCGGGCACAGGCACAACATCGGCTTGCGTATCTCGTTTGGGCATGTGACCGCCCAAGCGTTGGCGCTGCGCATTCAGATAACGAATTTCTTCGCTGTCGTCAGCAGGTTTGAAGAATTGCAGCTGCGTGGCTTGTGCATCGGTCAAGGGTAGATTGAAACGATTTCTAAATTCGATCAAGGCTGTTTCGTCCAGCTTCTTTTGACTGTGGGTGGTCATTTTTCCCTGGCCTGCCTCGCCCATGCCATAGCCTTTTTTGGTGTGCGCCAAGATCACAGTGGGCTGCCCTTGGTGTTGGGCTGCTGCCGCATAGGCGGCATAAATCTTCACCAAATCGTGGCCGCCACGCTTAAGACGGTCAATCTGCTCGTCCGTCATGCCTTGGGCCAAATGTGCCAGTGCTTCGTTTTGTCCAAAAAATGTTTCTCTGTTGAAGCGCCCATCTTTGGCGGCAAAGGTTTGCATTTGACCGTCCACAGTCTGGGAGAAGGCTTTGACCAAAGCGCCCGTGACATCGCGAGCAAACAAACCATCCCAATCGCTTCCCCACACCAATTTAATGACATTCCAACCAGCACCACGAAACAGCCGCTCTAACTCGTCAATGATGCGCCCATTGCCGCGTACGGGTCCATCCAGCCGTTGCAAATTGCAATTCACCACCCACACCAAGTTATCGAGCTTTTCGCGCGATGCCAAGGTCAAAGCGCTCATGCTCTCGGGCTCATCCATCTCACCATCGCCGAACACACCCCAAACTTTTCGACCGCTGCAGTTTTGCAACTGACGGTGTGTGAGGTAACGCATGAAACGCGCGTGGTAAATAGAGCTGATGGGGCCAATGCCCATAGACCCAGTTGGGAACTGCCAGAAATCAGGCATGAGCCAAGGGTGCGGATAACTGCTCAAGCCACGCACCCCTTCGGGAGCGGTAATTTCTTGGCGGTAATGCGACAAATCTGCCTCAGTCAAACGGCCTTCCAAATAGGCACGCGCGTACACACCCGGTGCACTGTGGGGCTGAAAAAACACCAAGTCTCCACCATGCTGGCCGTTACGCGCATGAAAGAAATGGTTGAACCCTACTTCAAACAAGTCTGCCGCGCTGGCATAACTGGCGATGTGACCCCCCAACTCGCCATAAGCCGCATTGGCACGCGCCACCATGGCCAGTGCATTCCAGCGCATCAGCGAGCCAAGCCGTTCTTCCATCGCTAAGTCACCCGGAAATGCAGGCTGCTGCGCCATTGGTATGGTGTTGACGTAATGTGTGGCCAACTCTGGCTGCCATTTCACATGTGAGCTGTTAGCCAGCTGAACCAAGTTGTCCAAAATGAAACATGCACGCGCTGGGCCTTCAGTGGCCACGAGCGACACAAATGCGTCGCGCCATTCGGCGGTTTCTAGCGGGTCAAAGTCGGTAGTGGCAACGGCCGATGATGGATGGTGGTTATGGTTTGTCATACTTAAACTGTAAAAAAAAACGATCCAAATAGGCTATCGTTTTATGGAAATATGCACCACAAAACAGCATAATATGCTTATAAAACAACTATTAGCAGCACCTATGAAAATAGATGACACGGATTTACGCATATTGACGGAGTTACAACACGACGGCTCATTGACCAACATTGAGTTAGCGAGACGCGTGCACTTATCACCCTCCCCATGCCTAACGCGGGTCAAAGCTTTAGAGGCCAGTGGTGTGATTGGCCGCTATGTGGCCTTGGTCAACCCCAAATTACTGGGATTGAATTTATCGGTTTTCATATCTATCAGTTTAAAAGAGCAGTCCAAATCGGCCTTGGCTGAATTTGAACAACGCATTGCAGAACATGACGAAGTGATGGAGTGCTACCTCATGACAGGCGACAGCGATTACTTGATTCGTGTGGCTGTTTCTGACATCACGGCACTTGAAAAGTTCATTCTCGAACAACTCACCCCGATTCCAGGCATCGAGAAAATTCGCTCTAGCTTTGCGCTAAAACAAGTGCGCTACAAAACCGCTCTACCGCTGCCCCATTAAGACTTGCGATGAACCTAGCTTTCACCCCCATCGAACTGATCGTTGGTTGCATCGCCTGTGTGTTTGCGGTTGCGATAGGCGCTGTATTGGCTAAACACCAAGCACGCGTCTTCTCACCCCCAGCCGACATGGACACGCACAACCCAAGTGATCAACCGATAGTCAACCACATCGATTACGGCGACTTACGCTTTTTGCACCTTGGCACACCGTGGGTACAGGGCTCAATGAGGATCAGCAAGCCGTATGACATCCACCTTGAATATGTCCAACGCATGATGGCCTGGTTATTGGTGACCGATTTGGACCAAGTGCAGCATTTGAAATCCATGCAACTGGGCTTGGGTGCTGCATCTCTGACCAAGTTTTGCCATTTGAAATTGGGAATGCCCACCACAGCTGTCGAGCTCAATTCGCAAGTGATTGAAACCTGCAGACACCGGTTCAACCTGCCCAAGGACAACGCCAACTTACATGTATTGTTAGCAGACGCCGCTGACATCGCAAGCCAAGAGACTTGGCATGGAAAAATCGATGCACTGCAAGTCGACTTGTATGACCAGGAGGCCGCCTGCCCTACCCTAGACAGCCAAGCCTTCTATACCGATTGCAGAAACCTACTCACCGAACAAGGCTGCATGACCGTCAATTTGTATGGCCGCAACTCAAGCTTAGAAATCAGCATGGAGCGAATCGTGATGGCATTTGGCAAAGAAGCCTTGTGGGCCTTCAAGCCGACCAAAGCGGGCAACACCATTGTGTTGGCGTTTCGCACACCTCGCGGCTGGGACAAGAGTGCCTTGTATTCGCAGGCGCAAATGATTCAAAGACGCTGGTCTTTGCCTGCAGAGAACTGGTTGAAAGAATTAGCGCCACTAAAGGGCTAAGACACCAATTTGAACATCCAACGTGGGTACAAACTGTGAGCTGGCAAAATCATTGGTCCTGTCACGAAAGCAATGCCATGAGCGCCACCCTCACCCCAGCGACCCCTCGCCTGACCAGCCTCTCTCACGGCGGCGGCTGTGGCTGCAAAATTTCGCCGGGCTTGTTGAGCGAAATTCTCAAAAGCACGAGCGCCATGCCCATTCCGCCACAGTTGTTGGTGGGCATTGAAACAGCTGATGACGCAGCGGTTTACCTGCTCAATGATGAACAAGCGCTGATCGCTACCACCGACTTCTTCATGCCCATCGTGGATGACCCGTTTGACTTTGGCCGCATCGCCGCGACCAACGCCATCAGCGATGTGTATGCCATGGGTGGCACACCCATCATGGCCTTGGCCTTGGTGGGCATGCCCATCAACGTGCTACCCGCTGAAACGATTGGCAAAATTTTGGACGGCGGCCAAAGCGTGTGCCGTGAGGCAGGCATTCCCATAGCGGGTGGTCACACGATTGATTCCGTCGAGCCAATTTACGGCTTGGTGGTGTTGGGCCTCGTGCACCCCAAGCGCATCAAGCGCAACGCCGATGCGCGCGTGGGCGACCATTTGATTTTGGGCAAGCCCTTGGGGGTGGGCGTCCTGTCTGCAGCTCTCAAGAAGAATGCACTCAGCCCCGAGGGGTATGCACAAATGATTGCCAACACCACCCAACTCAACACACCTGGCGCAGCCTTGTCCGCCTTGGCCGGCGTGCATGCCATGACCGATGTGACTGGATTTGGTTTGGCAGGCCACGCGCTAGAAATGGCACGGGGCAGCCATCACACCGTGCAACTGAATATGAACCAAATACCCTTGTTGCATGGCGTGCGTGAATTGGCTGAGCAAGGCATGCTGACCGGTGCATCAGGCCGCAACTGGGCGGCCTACGGCGGCGAGATTGAACTCACACCTGAACGCAACGCCATCGATCAAGCCTTACTGAGCGACCCTCAAACCAGCGGTGGTTTGCTGGTGGCCTGCGCGCCCGACAGCGTGACCGAGGTGCTGGCAGTATTTCGCCAACACGGCTTTGCCAATGCGTGTGAAGTGGGCGGAATCACAGCAGCCACTTCCAGCGGCATCCGTCTGCAGGTTCTCTGAAACACTGGCAATAATTACAAGACTCGACCTCGATTTGACTTGATCGCTGAGTTCTTTTTCTTGCTCTCTAAGCGGCGCAACTTTGACGCATACGTGGGCTTGGTGGGTTTGCGATTTTTGGGCGGTTTGGCCACACTTTGCACCAAATCATGCAAACGCGCAAAGGCCTCGATGCGGTTCATATCTTGGCTGCGGTGCTCTTGCGATTTGATGACCACCACGCCCTCTTGAGTGATGCGGTGGTCGGCCAAACACAGCAGACGCTCTTTCATACCCTCGGGCAGCGAAGAGGCCCAAATATCGAAGCGCAGATGAATGGCGCTAGATACCTTGTTGACGTTTTGCCCACCCGCGCCTTGAGCGCGGATGGCGGTGACCTCGACTTCGGACTCTTTGATTTGCATAGAGGCTCAAACGTGCCAACCTGACAACTCGCCCATGGCCCACAAAATCAGACTGATGGTGAAGAATGAAGCGACGGTAGTCACCAACAAAGCGGCCGCACAAAACCCTTGTTGCCCATGACGTTGTGCCAACAAAGGATAGATGCCCAACATAGGCATACCCGCCAACAGTAAGGCCGAAATTTTGAGGCTAGGGTCAATCGGACCCACCACCATGAGCATGCAACCTACGGCCAAAGGGTGCACCACCAGTTTGCCAATGGCAATCCAGCGCACCTCTTGAATCAGACCCACCACCCGCATGCCCACCAAAGAGCCCCCATTCACAAACAACGCAATCGCCGCCGTGGAAGCGGCAAACAAGTTAACCGTCTTTGATAACACTTCGGGCAAGTGAATATCCAACATTGAGAAGACAAAACCCAACAAAATCGCTTGCATCATGGGCAACTTGAGCATGCGCTTCAAACTTTCAAGCACGGTGTGTTGCCATGACAAGTGCTGCGTTTCACCGCTTTCGGCGATGGCTAAGGCCAGCGGAATCGTCACCAAGTTCTCGATCAATACCGTCAGCGCCAAGCCAACGCCAGCCGCAGGACCTAAAAACTGCAACAAGATGGGATAGCCCACATAACCACTGTTGGAGCAGCTCACGCCCATGGCCACCATGCCGCTTTCAGTCAAGGGCTTTTTGCGCCAAATACGCCACACACCAAAACCTATGGCAAAAGAACACATAGACCCAACGCCATAAGCTATCAGGTAATTGGGGTTTAACACCTCGGCAAAGCTGCGTTGCGACAAGGTGTTGAACAACATCGCAGGCAAGGCAAAGTTCAACACAAAGCGCCCTAACACTTGCCCATCCACTTTGCTAAACATGCCACGGTGGGTGGCCGCAAAGCCTAAAGCAATCGATAAATAAATGGGGCCTGTGATGGTGAGAATATTGAGCATTGGATGTGTGCGTTTATTGCTTTTGAATACCTGCGCGTTGAATCACATCACCCCAGCGCTTGATCTCAGTTTGCAACCACTCTTGCGCTTGCGGCACGGTGCTGGGATGTGGTTCCACATTCAGCTCCAATAGTTTTTGTCGAACGATTGGGTTTTGTAACGCGGCGTTGACCTCTTTATTCAAACGCTCCACCACCGCTTGCGGTGTTTTGACCGGCACGCCCAACCCGTTCCACGAGGTCGACACCAAATTGGGCAAACCGCCTTCTTTCGCAGTCGGCACTTGCGGCAAAGCGGCGTTGCGTTTTTGCCCCGTCACCGCCAAGGCACGCAGTGCCCCACCTTTGATTTGCGGCAACACGGGGCTGAGCACTTCTACTGCCACATCAATTTGGCCACCACGCAATGCCGTCATCACAGCGGGCGTGCCGTTAAAAGGCACCACCTGCGCATCTAAGCCTGCCACCGACTTAAATAGTTCGGCTGTTAAATGCTGGGTGCTACCGATGTTGATGCTGCCGATATTGAGTTTTCCCGGGTTGGCTCTAGCCCAAGCCAGCAACTCAGGCAAGGTTTGAAAACGCGACTCGGCGCTGGTGATGATGGCCAAATCAAACGTACCCATCAAAGAAACCGGCGTGAAGTCTTTCACGGGGTCAAACGGCAGGGTTTTGAACAAACCCGCGCTCACCGCGTTGGCGTTCGACATGAGCAGCAGGGTGTAGCCATCGGGCTCAGACTTTGCAACCATCTCGGCCGCTACGATACCGCCCGCGCCAGGGCGGTTGTCGATGACCACTGACTGGCCCAATCCCTCCGACATTTTTTGCGCCACAGTGCGTGCTGTCAGATCGGCTACACCGCCCGCGCCAAAGGGCACAACGACACGCAATGGTTTGGTCGGGTAGCTTTGTCCTTGTGCTGCGGATAAAGCAAAAAGACTCAATGCCACAACGGCGGCCAAATGTGACACAAAGTTACGGCGTAATGTCATGAAAAACCTCCTGAAAAATCAATTACAAAAGGCAGAAATACCCGTGATGGCACGCCCCAAGATCAAGGCATGCACATCGTGCGTGCCTTCGTAGGTATTGACCACCTCCAAATTCACCAAATGGCGCGCCACACCAAACTCATCCGACATGCCATTACCGCCCAACATGTCACGCGCCATGCGTGCAATGTCTAGCGCTTTGCCGCAACTGTTGCGCTTCAGAATGGAGGTGATATCCACCGAAGCCGTGCCCTCGTCTTTCATGCGGCCTAAGCGCAAGCAGCCTTGCAGACCCAAAGAAATATCGGTCATCATGTCGGCCAGTTTCTTTTGAATCAGCTGGTTGGCTGCGAGCGGGCGGCCAAACTGCTGGCGATCCATCACGTATTGGCGTGCGCGGTGAAAACAATCTTCCGCCGCACCCAAAGCACCCCAAGCAATGCCGTAGCGTGCGCTGTTCAAACAGGTGAACGGGCCTTTGAGGCCACGCACCTCAGGAAAGGCGTTTTCTTCTGGCACAAACACCTCGTCCATCACGATCTCGCCGGTGATCGACACACGCAAACCCACCTTGCCGTGAATGGCCGGAGCACTCAAACCTTTCCAGCCTTTTTCTAAAACAAAGCCGCGAATCACGCCCTCGTCGTCTTTGGCCCAGACCACAAACACATCAGCAATCGGGCTGTTGCTGATCCACATCTTGGCACCTGAGAGTGAATAGCCACCCGCCACTTTTTTGGCACGCGTGATCATGCTGCCGGGGTCTGAGCCATAGTTGGGTTCGGTCAAACCAAAGCAACCAATCCACTCACCCATGGCGAGCTTGGGCAAGTATTTTTGCTTTTGCGCTTCGCTGCCAAACTCAAAAATCGGCAGCATCACCAGCGAGGACTGCACGCTCATCATGGAGCGGTAACCCGAGTCCACGCGCTCCACCTCGCGTGCCACCAGCCCGTAGCTCACGTAACTCAAGCCAGCGCCGCCATAGGCTTCTGGGATGGTGGGGCCTAACAAGCCCAAGGCGCCCATTTCACGGAAGATGGCGGCGTCTGTTTTTTCGTGGCGAAAGGCGTCCACCACTCGCGGGGCCAAGCGTTCTTGGCAATAGGCAGCGGCAGCGGCTTGGACTTGCCGCTCGTCATCCGTGAGCTGCTGCGACAGCATGAAAGGGTCGTCCCATTGAAATTTGGCGGATGAGGTGGACATGCAGGCTCCCGAAAATCTTCAAAAAACACATCAATAGCGCTGATCCTAGCAACCAAAATGACGGCACCCTCTTATTTAGGCGACAGGGGTGGCTACACTCTGTGGCTCATTCATTTGACCCTCTAGGATTTGCCATGAACACAACCCCTTCCGGCCTCCAATACATCGACAACGTGGTGGGCGACGGCGCCGAAGCCGCCGCAGGCCAGCACGTGAGCGTTCACTACACCGGCTGGCTCTACCAAGACGGCGAGCAAGGTGCCAAGTTTGACTCCAGCCGCGACCGCAACGACGCATTTGACTTCGCGCTGGGCGCAGGCATGGTCATCAAGGGCTGGGACGAAGGCGTGCAAGGCATGAAGATTGGTGGCCAACGCACCCTCATCATCCCGCCAGAGCTGGGCTACGGCGCACGTGGTGCAGGCGGTGTGATTCCACCCAACGCCACTTTGAAGTTTGACGTCGAGCTGCTCGGCCTCGAATAAACAGGCCAAACGGCTGCTTTTGGCTGCCAAATACAAGCGGGGCGCTGCCCCGCTTTGTTTTGCCCCGTACAAATTTTTTACAAAACCCCTCTTGAAATAGGGTCTGATGGCCTCAGCTCTGCTGAATCTCCTTCACACAAGCCCTACAAAGCATGTCAGAACCTACAGAAAACAAAGACTCCGCAGCCGCACCCTCTGCCGCTGACCACTTGGCTTCACACATGGCCGGCATGGCCCCAGCCGCCGAAGCCGCTGCAGCTGCAGAACCAGCCGCTGCGCTCGACCCATTGGCCACAGCCCAAGCCGAAGTAGCAGCCTTGCAAGCCAAAGTCACCGAGCTGCAGGACCAATACATCCGTGGCCAAGCCGAAGTGCAAAACGCACGCCGCCGCGCGGATGATGAAGTGTCTAAAGCCCGCAAATTTGCACTCGAGAGCTTTGCCGACAGCTTGCTGCCGGTACTCGACAGCCTTGAAGCAGGCTTGGCCGTGCAAACCGCCACGCCTGAACAAATCCGCGAAGGCGCAGAAGCCACGCTGCGTCAGCTCAAAAGCGCCATGGAGCGCAACAAGATTGTGGCCATCGACCCTGCGGCCGGTGCCAAATTTGACCCCGCGCAACACCAAGCCATCAGCGTGGTGCCAGCCGAACAAGAAGCCAACACTGTGGTCACCGTGCTGCAAAAAGGCTATTTGATTGCTGAGCGCGTGTTGCGCCCTGCACTGGTCACTGTGACCGCACCGAAATAAATACTTGAAATTGGCGAGGTTATCCACAACTACGCCTCATCTGAATCTTTAAAAGTTACTGGAGTTACAAATGGGAAAAATCATCGGTATTGACTTGGGAACCACCAACTCGTGCGTGGCCATCATGGAAGGCAACACGACCAAAGTGATCGAGAACGCCGAAGGCGCTCGCACCACCCCGTCGATCATTGCGTATCAAGAAGACGGCGAAATCTTGGTCGGCGCATCGGCCAAGCGCCAAGCGGTCACCAACCCACGCAACACCTTGTACGCGGTCAAGCGTTTGATCGGTCGCAAGTTTGCGGAAAAAGAAGTTCAAAAAGACATCGACTTGATGCCCTACACCATTGCCAAAGCCGACAACGGCGACGCATGGGTGGAAGTACGCGGCAACAAATTAGCCCCGCCTCAAATCAGCGCTGAAATTTTGCGCAAGATGAAGAAAACTGCCGAAGACTACCTCGGCGAAGAAGTGACCGAAGCCGTCATCACCGTGCCCGCTTACTTCAACGATGCACAACGTCAAGCCACCAAAGATGCAGGCCGCATCGCTGGTTTGGACGTCAAGCGCATCATCAACGAACCTACCGCTGCTGCTTTGGCCTTCGGCTTGGACAAAACCGAAAAAGGCGATCGCAAGATTGCGGTGTATGACTTGGGTGGCGGCACATTCGACGTGTCCATCATCGAAATCGCGGACGTGGATGGCGAGAAGCAATTTGAAGTGTTGTCCACCAACGGCGACACCTTCTTGGGTGGCGAAGACTTCGACCAACGCATCATCGACTTCATCATTGCCGAGTTCAAGAAAGAATCTGGCGTTGATTTGTCCAAAGACGTGTTGGCCTTGCAGCGCCTCAAAGAGGCTGCTGAAAAAGCCAAGATCGAGTTGTCATCGTCTGCCTCGACCGACATCAACTTGCCTTACATCACGGCTGATGCTTCTGGTCCGAAGCACTTGAACATCAAACTCAACCGCGCCAAGTTGGAACAACTGGTGGATGAGTTGATCGAGCGCACCATCGCCCCTTGCCGCACCGCCATCAAAGATGCGGGCGTGTCCGTGAGCGACATCGACGACGTGATCTTGGTGGGCGGTATGAGCCGCATGCCCAAGGTGCAAGACAAGGTCAAAGAGTTCTTCGGTCAAGAGCCACGCCGTGACGTGAACCCTGACGAAGCCGTGGCCGTGGGTGCTGCGATTCAAGGTCAAGTGTTGTCTGGCGACCGCACCGACGTGTTGTTGCTCGACGTGACACCTTTGTCTTTGGGCATCGAAACCCTGGGCGGCGTGATGACGAAGATGATCGCCAAAAACACAACCATCCCAACCAAGTTTGCACAAACTTTCTCGACTGCCGATGACAACCAACCTGCAGTGACAATCAAGGTCTACCAAGGCGAGCGTGAAATGGCCTCTGGCAACAAGAGCTTGGGCGAGTTCAACCTGGAAGGCATTGCACCTGCAGCGCGTGGCACACCTCAAATTGAAGTGTCATTTGACATTGACGCCAACGGTATCTTGCACGTGGGCGCCAAGGACAAAGCTACAGGCAAAGAGAACAAGATCACGATCAAAGCCAACTCTGGTTTGAGCGAAGACGAAATTCAACAAATGGTGAAAGACGCCGAGTTGAATGCCGCTGAAGACAAGAAGAAACTCGAAATCGTGCAATCTCGCAACCAAGCTGACGCCGCTGTTCACAGCGTCAAGAAGAGCTTGGGCGAGCACGGCGACAAGCTTGACGCTGGTGAAAAAGAAGCCATCGAAGCTGCCATCAAAGAAGTGGAAGAAGCATTGAAAGGCGAAGACAAAGCCGCTATCGATGCCAAGACCGAAGCCTTGATGACCGCCTCACAAAAGCTGGGCGAAAAAGTCTACGCTGACATGCAAGCAGCCCAAGCTGCTGGCGGCGCATCAGCAGGCCCTGAAGCCAAACCAGCCGACGACAACGTGGTCGACGCTGAAGTGAAAGAAGTCAAAAAAGGTTAATCCTTTTCTCACCTTCTGAGCTGACCTCGCCGCGTTTCGCCTCACAAGGTGAACACGCGGCGAAGTCTTGATCAAGCCCCACAAAACACGGCACTGTCCACACCATGTCCAAACGCGATTTTTATGAAGTTCTCGGTCTTGCCAAAGGCGCGAGCGACGACGAGATCAAAAAGGCTTATCGCAAACTCGCGATGAAGCACCACCCTGACCGCAACCAAGGCGACAAAGCCAAGGAAGCCGAGGCGCAATTCAAAGAGGTCAAAGAGGCCTACGAGATGTTGTCCGACCCCGAAAAGCGTGCCGCCTACGACCAGTACGGCCATGCAGGTGTCGACCCCAATATGCGCGGTGGCCCAGGTGCGGGTGGCTTTGGCGGTGCGGGTTTTGGTGAGGCCTTTGGCGACATCTTCGGTGACATCTTTGGCCAGCAACGCCGTGGCCCTGGCGGTCGTCAGGTCTACCGTGGCAACGACCTCAGCTACGCCATGGAAATCACACTCGAAGAAGCGGCCAATGGCAAAGACGCACAGCTCAAAATTCCAGGTTGGGACGAGTGCGAAACCTGTGATGGCTCAGGCGCCAAACCCGGCACCTCCGTCAAAACCTGCACCACTTGCCACGGCAGCGGTCAGGTGCAAATGCGCCAAGGCTTTTTCAGTGTGCAGCAAACCTGTCCGCATTGCCGGGGGTCGGGCAAGATCATTCCAGACCCATGCACCAGCTGCCACGGCCAAGGCAAGCTGAAGAAGCAAAAAACACTGGAAGTCAAGATCCCAGCTGGCATCGACGACGGCATGCGCATTCGCAGCACCGGCAACGGCGAGCCCGGCACCAACGGCGGCCCACCCGGCGACTTGTTCATCGAGATTCGCGTCAAGAAGCATGACATCTTTGAGCGCGATGGCGACGACCTGCACTGCTCAGTGCCCATCAGCATCACCACGGCAGCCTTGGGCGGCGAGATCCGCGTGCCCACGCTGGCAGGCGAAGCGGCGATTGACATTCCAGAAGGCACACAAAGCGACAAGCAGTTCCGCCTGCGCGGCAAAGGCTTGAAGGGCATTCGCTCCAGTTTCCCTGGTGATTTGTACTGCCACATCTCGGTAGAGATACCGGTCAAGCTCACCGAGCACCAGCGCAAGCTGCTCAAAGAGTTGGACGAGTCCTTGAAAAAAGGTGGCACCAAGCATTCACCTGCTGAAGGTGGATGGGCCGATAAGCTCAAGCGTTTTTTTAACTAACCGCAACGGCACCCAGCGGGTTTACAAAAAGCGGTCGAGCAGTTTGCGGGTCTGGCGATCTAGAGACAGCAAATCGCGAATCAAAAACTGCACGCCATGGGCATCAGCCACGATGAGACGCGAAGCGCTGAGGCGGCGAATGTCTTCCTCGCCTTTGAGCACCAGCTGCGCGGGTCCACGACTGGTTTGAACGCGCCACACACTGGGCGTTGAAAAGCTGTTCACACCATCCAAACGCAAAATCTCAGGCATGAACTCACGGCCTTGTAGCGCATGTGTCGCGATCTCTCGCTCATTGGCAGGCAAGTCGCTGAGGTTTTCCACCCAAGCCAGCTCTTTGCCTTCTGCGCTCAAGATGGAGATGCACTGGTCAGGCGTGGCAATGGGGAACGCACGCGCCACCAAAGCGCCCACGTGTTGTGTGCCATCGGCCATGGTCACGACCAATTTACCAAAGGCATCAAACGCTAAGCTGAAGGGGGCACTCATACAGACTCCTGGGTCGAAGCGCGCACCACGGCGTCTTCAGCATTTTTCGCTTGGGCTTCGTACAAGCGGTAGTAAGCACCTTGTTGAGCCATGAGGGTGTCGTGGTCGCCCTCCTCCACCACCACGCCTTGTTCCATAACCACCAAACGGTCGGCCTTGTTGAGGGTGGACAAGCGGTGCGCAATGGCAATCGTGGTGCGACCTTGCACCAAGTTGTCCAAGGCTTTTTGAATTTCTTG
>CAJBHE010000071.1 GCA_903952885.1 uncultured Burkholderiales bacterium | reverse complement strand
GGAGATAATTCTGCGGCTGGAAAGATCTTGACATACAACTCTGCTGCACCTGCGACATCAACATGGAGCAGCACAACCCCCGCAGCCAATGTGAGGTACGGACATACCGCAACGGTACTTGACAGCACATCCAGCAAAGTGATGATCATTGGCGGTGGCGTTGCGCCCACCACAGCCGAGATTTACGACTTAGACGCCGACAGCTGGGTAGGAACTTTACCACCAGCGATGTCTACCGCTCGATCCTTGCATACCAGCACCATGCTCATAGATGGTCGTATCTTGGTTGTGGGCGGCTACGACGGTAAACAGTCTCTGACCAGCATGGAAATCTACAGTCCAAGCACGAACACTTGGGCTACATACGGAAAGGTGTTGAATTCAGCCAGAGCGATGCACACCAGCACGCTCATGAGTAACGGCGATGTGTTAGTTGTGGGCAGCTACTACCAAACCTCAGGAACGATATTGAAAACCACTGAAATTTGGCGGCACTGATCAAGTTTCTAACTTACGAGTCGATTGTTAACTCAATAACATTTATACAAGGTGATTTATGAATAAGATTTTTTCGTTAGCTCTTCTGTGCCTCGCAGCACAAGCTGCTTTGGCTCAGCCTGCCAAGCCAAGTTACAGCTACTTTGAGGGTTTTAACCTCAGCGTGGGCGCAGCTCAAAACAAAACTGAAAAAACGGACATTGCGACAGCCGCTTCCAACAATGTCAAAAACAACACAGCCGTGGCCAAGCTGAACTACACCTTTGCATTGACCTACCCTGCAAAACTTGGTGTCTCTGCCACGGTAGATTTGAAAAATTCAAAAATAAGTAATAACGAAACTTTGTCAGCCAATGGCATGAGCGAGCTGACGGTCGAGCCTGGCGTTTTGTTGGTCAACAACTCATTGCTCTACGCCAAACTGGGCAGCTATGCCAGCCGCTACGAACTCGCAACCAGTGCGGCCCGCAATCTAAGCGGCAAGAGCTTAGGCCTTGGTATCAAACACTACGTCTATGGCCAAAACTTCATCCAAGCTGAGTGGACGCAACGCAAAGCGGATGACAACCCTGCAGGCATGACCGGTGTGAAGTTCAAACAATCATCCGCAACAGTTTTGGTCGGCTTTAACTTCTAAGATCCAACAGATTTGAAGTGCGAGAGACTTATCATCTCTCGCATGAAAATCTCTCCAAGAGCTCTCGGGCTCACTTGCGCCGTGCTGACGGTGCTCATTTGGTCATCGTTCATCGTGGTGGCTCGCGCATCCGCCGCGCACAGTTTGCTTCCTCTCGATATTGCATTTCTGCGCATAGTTGGCGCTGGCTGTGTCTTGCTGCCTTGGGGCTGGTGGCTCATGCGAGTGCAGCGCCAAAGAAACAATATTTCTGGTGAACCCCTGAGTGGCTCTCTGATGGGTTTATCGCCTTTGCCCTTGCGTGTTACAGCTTTGACAGGGCTTTTTGGCAGCTTGCTTTACGCCCTACTGGTCTACTCTGCCTTTTTCTTTGCCCCTGCCGCACACGCCTCGGTGCTCATGCCAGGCAGTTTGCCGCTGTGGACATCCCTATTGGCTGTTGTGCTGTTGCACGAACACATCACGCGTGCACGCGCCATGGGCCTAGCCTGCATTGTGTTGGGGGACATGTTGGTCGGCGGCTCCAGCCTGCTGAAAGCATTTGATGGCGGCGAGGTGTGGAAGGGTGACTTGATGTTCATGTGCGCGGCGTTTTGTTGGGCCTGCTACAGCGTGCTGGTGCGTCGCTACGCGCTTGATCCCGTGCGCGCCACCATCGCCATCACCGCATTTTCTTGCGTAGGTTTTGTGCCTGTGTATGCCTTAGCGGCTTATGCAGGCTGGGTGACCACACACCTTGGCTCAGCGCCTCTTGGCGAGATGGTGTTTCAAGCCATCTACCAAGGGGTGGGCTCAGTCGTGATTTCAGGCATCACCTTCAACGTGATGATTCGCCATTAGGCCCTGTGCGCTCCACCATGATGACCGCCTTAGTGCCAGGCCTTTCGGCCTTGGGAGCCGTGGTGTTTTTGAACGAGCCCATGAGCATGAACCTGCTGGGTGGCTTGGCCTTGGTGACTTGCGGAATTTTGTTTGGCGTACGCTTGCCAAAAACTTAAAGTAAATCGTGCGACCGGCTTACTTGTGGCTGAGGGCGTTGCTCACCAGCTTAGACGTGATATCTACAATTTGAATCATCCGGTCATAGGCCATGCGCGTGGGGCCAATCACGCCTAGCGTACCCACCACCAGGCCGTCCACCTCGTAAGGCGCACTGACCACCGACAGCTCGTCCATCGGCACAATTTTGCTTTCGCCCCCAATGTAGATTCGCACGCCTTCGGCTTGGGCTGAACTGTCAAGCAAACGCACCAACTGCGCTTTTTGCTCAAACAAATCAAAGGCCCGGCGCAGGTTGCCCATGTCGCCGGAAAAGTCGCTCACCGACAACAGATTGCGCTCGCCGCTGATGACCACATCGTCTTGCACTTGTGTCAGCGCCTCGGTGCTCACCTGCACCGCCGCTTGCATGAGGGTGGCAATTTCACCGCGCAGCGACTCCACCTCGGCCAGCAGTTTTTCGCGCACCTGCTCAATCGCCATGCCCGCAAAGTGATGGTTCAAGTAGTTCGATGCTTCTACCAACTGTGATGCGTTGTAGTCAGTTTCGGTAAACAACACACGGTTTTGCACATCGCCTTCAGGCGACACAATGATCACCAACAAACGGCGGTCCGACAAACGCAAAAATTCAATGTGGCGAAACACTGAGCTGCGCTTGGGTGCAATCACAACCCCCACAAAATGCGACAAGTCTGACAGCAAAAGTGCAGCATTGGCAATCACTTTTTGCGGCTGATCTGGGGCTAAGGTCGCCGTCTGAAACTGATTGCGGTCGGCGGTCAGCATGGTGTCCACAAACAATCGGTAGCCCAATGCTGTGGGTATTCGCCCAGCCGAGGTGTGGGGGCTGGCAATCAGGCCCAACTCCTCTAAATCTGACATCACATTGCGAATGGTCGCGGGTGACAGCTCTATGCCCGTGGCACGCGACAACGTGCGCGAGCCGACGGGCTGCCCGTCGGCGATGTAGCGCTCTACCAGCGCTTTGAGCAATAACTTGGCGCGATCGTCTAGCATGGTCATCCTGTTGACGGATTTTAGTGATGTAATTTGCCTATGAAATCCAAGTTTCGTCAGATTGCCTTGCTCGGTAAATACCACTTGAACTCGGGTTCAAGCGCTAACCCATCTTCCCGCAAAACCCTAGAGGAAATTGCGCAGCTTTTGCACACCTTGGGCTGCGAGGTCATCCTAGAGCATGACACGGCTGCAGGTTCTGGCCTGAGCGGCTACACCGTCATGACCATGGAAGAAATTGGCACGTCATGCGACTTGGCCATTGTGCTCGGTGGCGACGGCACGATGTTGGGCTATGCCCGCCAACTCGCGCCACACAAAGTGCCGCTGATTGGCATCAACCAAGGCCGCTTGGGCTTCATCACCGACATTCCGTTGAGTGAAGTGAAAAACACACTCACCGCCATGCTGGCTGGCGGGTTTGAGGAAGACCACCGCGCACTGATGCGTGCCAAGGTGTGGCGCGACGG
>CAJBHE010000070.1 GCA_903952885.1 uncultured Burkholderiales bacterium | reverse complement strand
TTGGTGCGTGCCATGGCAATAGTGCCCACGGTGTTGCGTGGACCGCCTTTGGCCAAGGCTTCGCGGCCTTCGTGCTCAACGGGAGGGCGTGTGCGGCGTTCGATGTAGCGCTGGTCGTAACCGCCACCTTGCACCATGAAGTTGCCAATGACGCGGTGAAAAATCGTGCCGTCGTAGTGTTTGTCGCGCACGTATTGCAAAAAGTTGTCCACGGTCTTGGGGGCTTTGTCTGGGTAGACCTCAACCACAAATTCACCCGCATTGGTGACGAACTTCACGCGCGGCGCGTCCTGAGCGATGGCCGTTTGGGTCAGACCTACAAAGGCAAGGGCGCAAAAGCTGGCTTTGCAAAGTGTGCGGCGGGTCAAAGATGCAAGTGTCATGGTTTGCCTTGGGTGAGGTCTAGGACGGGTTTGAGGCGTTCAATTTTTTGAGCAATGCCGCGCTGCTTGGGTTCAACGGTTAAAGACCGCTCATACGCTTGACGGGCCATGTTGACCAGCAGGTCGCCCATGTTTTCATGGGCAGCTGCATAGTTGGGGTTGTTACGAAGGGCCGCATCCAGAGACGCTTTGGCGTTGGGGTAGTCACCTTTGGCAGCGTAAATCGCGCCCAAGTTGTTGTGGGGTTCGGCCAGCTCAGGGTATTCACGCGTGAGATCCAGATATACCTGTTGTGCCATGTCCGGTTGGTCGAGTTGCTCAAAAATGTAGGCTTGCCAAAACCGCATTTGTGGGTCACGTGGGTTGGTAGACAAACCTTTGTTGACCAAAAGCAAAGCCTGTGGGTATTTGGCTTGGCGCAATAACTTGCGCACATCGTTATGCGGCGTGCTGATAACGGTGGGAAGGATCGATTGGCCTGGTTGCCACTCCAGCGCTTCCACGCTTTGGGCTTGGGCAAAACCAGCAGTCATGCTGACGAACGTCAAGCCCAGAGCGAGCCACACCAGCCAAGAGGTCACCAAGTGGATACCTGATCGGACTTGTAGGGCGTTCAGCGAAGCCTGTGAATTGGCTTTTGGAAATGCGTGAGGGTGTGTCATGTGCTTTGTATACTTCACGGATTGTAAAACAGAGGGTCTGATCAACTCTTTGATCGTCACCTCAGTACCGACCCTTTTTTGCGGTCCAATTTCAATCATTCATGACGCTTCGCATTCACAACACGCTCACGCGTGCGCTGGAGAACTTTTCGCCTTTGGAACCTGGCCATGTGCGCATGTACGTGTGCGGCATGACCGTGTACGACCTGTGCCATTTGGGCCACGCTCGTTCGATGGTGGCGTTTGATGTGGTGCAGCGTTGGCTTAAGGCCAGTGGCTTTCGCGTGACCTATGTGCGTAACATCACTGACATTGACGACAAGATCATCAAACGATCTTTAGAAAACGGCGAAACCGTGCGCGACCTGACCGACCGCATGATTGATGCGCTGCATCAAGATGCGGATGCGTTGGGCATCGAGCGCCCCACGCACGAGCCCCGTGCGATGGACTACGTGCCGCAAATGCTGGCCATGATCGGCACTTTGCAACACAAAGGCTTGGCCTACCAAGCCAGCAATGGCGATGTGAACTACGCCGTGCGTAAGTTTGCGGGCTACGGCAAGCTGTCTGGCAAGTCCCTGGACGAGCTGCAAGCAGGCGAACGCGTAGCGGTGGATGATGGCAAGCAAGACCCACTGGACTTTGTGTTGTGGAAGTCCGCCAAAGAGAGTGAGCCCGACGAAGTGAAATGGGCCAGCCCCTTTGGCGCAGGCCGCCCTGGCTGGCACATCGAGTGTTCGGCCATGAGTTGCGAGATGCTGGGCCAGAGCTTTGACATTCACGGCGGTGGCGCGGACTTGCAGTTCCCACACCACGAGAACGAAATTGCCCAAAGCGAAGGTGCGAACGGTCAAAAGATGGCCAGCGTGTGGATGCACAACGGTTTCATCAACGTGGACAACGAAAAAATGTCCAAGAGTTTGGGTAACTTCTTCACCATCCGTGATGTGTTGAAAGAGTTTGATGCCGAGACGGTGCGTTTCTTCGTGGTTCGCAGCCACTACCGCAGCCAGCTCAATTACAGCGATGTCCATTTGAACGATGCACGCGGCGCGTTGAAGCGCTTGTACACCGCGTTGGGCACTGTGACGCCTGATGAGGTGACGATCGATTGGACTCAACCTCATGCTGCGCGCTTCAAAGCCGCCATGGACGAAGACTTCGGCACGCCCGAAGCGGTGGCGGTGTTGTTTGAACTGGCGGGTGAAGTCAACCGCACGCAGTCAGCTCAGACCGCTGGTTTGCTAAAAGCCTTGGGCGGTTTGTTGGGCTTGTTGCAAGACGACCCCAAAGCCTTTGCCCAAGCGGGTGCGGGTGTGGACGAAGAAGCGATTCAAGCGCAAATTTCGGCACGCGCAGCCGCCAAAGCCGCCAAGAACTTTGCCGAGGCCGACCGCATTCGCCAAGCCTTGGCCTCTGAGGGCATCGTGCTCAAAGACTCGCCCACGGGCACAACGTGGGAGCGTGGCTAAATATGGCTACCACCGAAAAAGTCATCATCGCCACACCCCAATACTGGGCTGAGGCTTGCAAACACCTGATGAAAAAAGATCGGGTGATGAAGCGCCTCATCCCTCAGTTTGGTGAAGCCTCTTTGCAGTCGCGTGGCGACGCGTTCGTTACCTTGGCCCGCAGCATTGTTGGCCAACAGGTCTCGGTCAAAGCGGCGCAAACCGTGTGGGATCGCTTCACTGAATTGCCTCGCAAAATCACACCTGCCAATGTGCTCAAGCTCAAGGTAGACGACATGCGTGCGGCAGGCTTGTCGGCTCGCAAGGTCGAGTACATCGTCGACTTGGCGCTCCACTTTGACAACGGCGCTTTGCATGTCAAAAAATGGTCCGAGATGACGGACGACGACATCATCGACGAGCTGGTGGCCATTCGCGGCATTGGCCGCTGGACAGCTGAAATGTTTTTGATGTTCCACCTCATGCGGCCCAATGTGTTGCCACTGGACGATGTGGGCTTGATCAACGGCATCAGCCGCAACTATTTTTCTGGCGAGGCGGTCAGCCGCAGCGAAGCCCGCGAGGTGGCGGCTCCGTGGGCCCCTTATTGCAGTGTGGCGACTTGGTATATTTGGCGCTCGCTAGATCCGCTGCCAGTGTCTTACTGAGCGCGCAAGGAGTATTGATTTTGCCTAAACGAACTTTCCTCGACTTTGAACAACCCATTGCTGAACTCGAAGGCAAGATCGACGAGCTGCGCTATGTGCAAAGCGAGTCGGCGGTGGACATTTCTGACGAGATTGAGCAGCTCAGCAAAAAAAGCATGCAGCTGACCAAGGACATTTACAGCGAACTCACGCCTTGGCAAATCACCAAAATTGCGCGTCATGCCGAGCGCCCTTACACGCTGGACTACATCAAGGACATCTTCACCGACTTTGTGGAAATGCATGGCGACCGCCACTTTGCCGACGACCTGAGCATCGTCGGCGGCTTGGCCCGTTTCAATGGCAACGCGTGTATGGTTTTAGGTCAGCAAAAAGGCCGCGATACCAAAGAGCGCGCCTTGCGCAACTTTGGCATGAGCAAGCCTGAGGGCTACCGCAAAGCCTTGCGTTTGATGAAAACCGCAGAGAAGTTCAAGCTGCCCGTGTTCACCTTTGTGGACACGCCCGGCGCATACCCCGGCATTGACGCCGAAGAACGCAGCCAATCTGAAGCGATTGGCCGCAACATTTTTGAAATGGCCCAGCTCGAAGTGCCGATCATCACCACCATCATTGGCGAAGGCGGCTCGGGCGGCGCGTTAGCGATCAGCGTGGCAGACCAAGTGTTGATGCTGCAGTATTCGGTGTACTCGGTCATTAGCCCTGAAGGCTGTGCCTCGATTTTGTGGAAAACCTCTGAACGCGCTGAAGACGCCGCCGAAGCTTTGGGCATCACTGCCCATCGCCTGAAGGCCTTGGGTTTGGTCGACAAAATCGTGAATGAGCCCGTGGGTGGCGCACACCGTGACCCAAAACAAATGTCGGCTCAGCTCAAGCGCGGCTTGAACGATGCGTGGCGTCAGGTGAGTGACCTCAAGGTCAAAGAGTTGCTCGACAAACGCTACGACCGTTTGCAAAGCTATGGCCGCTTCACCGACACCAAAGCTGAACGCTAACTTTCCCTCACTGGAAGCGCTCCAGCACCTTGGCCCATTCGCCGTTGCGCTCAGCGGCGGGGCCGATTCCACTGCTTTATTGGTTGCCTGTGCCACACGCTGGCAGGGCAGGGTACATGCTGTGCATGTGCATCACGGCTTGCAAGCGGCTGCAGATGGTTTTGAAGCCCGTTGTGTGGCGCTGTGTGAAAGCCTGCATGTGCCACTGGTGGTGCAACGAATTAACGCAGCTCACGCAGTTGGTGAAAGCCCAGAAGATGCTGCCCGTCAAGCCCGTTACCGAGCGTTGGCTGAAGCGTTGCAAAACAACTGGGGTGGACAAATCAAAGACATGGCCTTGGCTCAACATGCGGACGACCAAGCTGAGACCTTGCTACTTGCGCTGTCGCGTGGCGCGGGTTTGCCAGGCTTGGCGTGCATGCCGGCAATCATTGAGCGTCATGGCGTTACTTATCACCGTCCTTGGCTGGATGTGCCGGGGCTTGTTTTGCGCGAGGCCCTAACTGCCGCAGGCGAAACTTGGGTTGAAGACCTGACCAATACCGACACGCGCTATACGCGTAACCGCATTCGTGCTGAGCTGTTGCCCGTGATTGAGCAAGCGTTTCCGGCGTTCAGGCAAACCTTCGCTCGCAGTGCCTCTCACGCGGCCCAAGCGCAAAAGCTGTTGCAAGAAATAGCAGAGCAAGATTTGCAGCAAGTGGGTCATCCGCCAGCCATCCAAGCTTTGCAGCAGCTCAGCGAGGCACGGCAATCGAATGTGTTGCGTCATTGGTTGGCGCTCGAACAATCGCAAGCCAGCGCGGCACAACTGCAGGCCTTATTGGTCCAGGTAAAAGCGTGCACCACACGCGGCCACCACATCGACATCAAGGTAGGCCGAGGCTTTGTCAGGCGTGATGGGGCGGTGTTGCGTTGCTACAATCTGTGAGTTTTTTGCCCATAACACAACAGTTTTAAATAAATATGGCATTGATTGTTCATAAATATGGCGGCACGTCGATGGGCTCGACAGAGCGCATCCGCAACGTCGCCAAGCGCGTGGCCAAATGGGCCCGCGCGGGTCACCAAATGGTGGTGGTGCCTTCCGCGATGAGCGGTGAGACCAACCGTTTGCTCGGCCTTGCCAAAGAATTGGCCCCCTCTAAAGCCGACTCGGCCTACAACCGCGAACTCGACATGCTGGCTTCAACCGGCGAGCAAGCATCTTCTGCTTTGTTGGCCATTGCATTGCAAGCGGAAGGCCAGCCATCCGTCAGCTACGCGGGCTGGCAAGTGCCCATTCGCACCAACAGCGCTTACACCAAGGCGCGCATTGAGTCGATCGACGACAAGCGTGTGCGTGCTGATTTGGACGCAGGCAAAGTGGTCATCATCACGGGCTTCCAAGGCAAAGACGACCACGACAACATCACCACCTTGGGCCGTGGCGGCTCTGACACCTCGGCAGTGGCCGTGGCTGCAGCCCTCAAAGCCAAAGAGTGTTTGATTTACACCGA
>CAJBHE010000069.1 GCA_903952885.1 uncultured Burkholderiales bacterium | reverse complement strand
TTGATCTTGGCCTTGGTCGACTCAGGCAGACCCTTGCTCATCACCAAAGGGTCCAAAGGAATCAAAGGCGAGGTCCAAATGATTTTGAGTTCTTTGACTTTTTCGGGCTGACGCTCTTTCAGCTTGTCCAAGTTCTCGCTGTTGTTGGTCGCCACATCCACTTGCTTGTTGGCCACTGCCAAAGCGTTGGTTTCGTGGTTGGCGTTGCGCACCACCTTGAAGGCAGACTTAGGGTCCACTTTGTTTTGTGCAAACACATAGAAGCCTGGTACCAAAAAGCCTGATGTGGAGTTAGGGTCGCCATTGCCAAAGCTCAGGTTTTTTGCGTTGCTGAACATGTCGCTCAGGTTGTTCAGGGGGCTGTCTTTGTGCACGATCAGGTGCGAGTAGTAGCCCTGTGTGCCATCGGCATTGACCATTTGGGCAAAGACTTCTCCGTTGGAGCGGTCCACCGCTTCCATGGCTGATTTGTTGCCCATCCAAGCGATTTGCACTTTGTTGAAGCGCATGCCTTCGATGATGCCGGCGTAGTCCGAAGCGAAGAATGTTTTGATCTTTAGACCTGTTTGTTTTTCCATGTCATCAATCAGGGGCTGCCAATCTGATTTGATGTTTTGTGATGACTCGGTAGAGATGAAACCAAAATTGATGTCTTGCGCCATGGCGCTGGTAATGCTCAGGCCCAAGGCCAAGACGGTGAGGGTTTTCTTAAACATGGGGAATACTCCAGTGGGGTTGAAAAGAAAAAACGAAAATTAAAAAATTAAGCAGCTTGTGCCATCGCACTGGACCAAGCCAAGATGGGCGCAGGGTGTTGTTGCTCGGACGAGAGCAGTTCACTACCACTTAAAAACTCATCCGCTTGCATACCGTAAAGATCGCGTAACAGCGCAGGGGTGAGATTGGACGAAGGGCCGTCGTACACCACTTGACCTTGGTTCAAGGCAATGATGCGCGGGCAATAGCGAATCGCCATGTCCACCTGGTGGAGCGACACCACCACGGTGCGGCCATCTTCGCGTTGGATAGTGGACAAAATTTCCATCACTTTGCGCGACGATTCGGGGTCAAGAGAGGCAATGGGCTCATCGGCCAGCACCAGTTTGGCGCCTTGTACCAAAGTGCGAGCGATAGCCGCGCGCTGTTGCTGGCCACCCGACAAGGTAGAGGCGCGTTGGGCGTGGCAGTCCAGAATGCCCACGCGTTCTAGGGCCTCTAGCGCACTTGAGCGTTCGTAAGCATTGAACCAACCGAAGACTCCGCGCCACCAAGGCATGGCGTGCAAGCGTCCTACCAGCACATTGACCAACACAGTTAGGCGGTCGACCAAGTTGAACTGCTGAAACACAAAGCCCACTTGTGAGCGAATGCTACGCACATTGCTCGCAATGCGGCCTTCGCGTTGCACGCAAAGACCATTGACTTCAATGAGAGAGCCAGGCGCAGCGTCGGCTTCTAGTAAGCCGGCCACCAAGCGCAGCAGGGTGGACTTGCCTGAGCCAGAAGCGCCAATGAGCGCCACCATTTCGCTGTCGCCAATGTATAAATTGATGTCGCGCAGCGCGTGTTTGCCGTTGGCAAAGTGCTTGTCTAATTTTTGAATGCGCAACGACATGAAGTTGGAGTTTGAAGTTATCTATAAAAAATGACAGTGTGCAAAGCTTGTGTGACAGGCTTTTGACATTGAAAAAAAAGAAATTACAAAACTCGCTGGCCTTCGCGCCAAACAGCGCGCACCACGGCATGGCGTTTGCCATGGGGCAGGTTGACCACCCGCACTTGGATCAAATCAGCCCTCAGACCCACCGCAATCTGGCCACGGTCTTTGAGGCCCGTGGCTTGTGCGGGGTGGAGCGTGACGGTGGCGATGGCTTGCGGCAAGCTCAGGAGGCCGTCGTCCACCAAACGCATGGCCGCGCTGAGCAGGCTGCCCGGTACATAGTCGGAGGACAAAATGTCGAGTAGGCCGTGGCGGGCCAAATCAGCGGCTGCGACGTTGCCCGAATGCGAGCCGCCGCGCACCACGTTGGGCCCGCCCATGACGTTGAGCAAACCAAGTTCATGCGCGGTTTGGGCTGCCAACAAGGTGGTGGGGAATTCCGACATGCTGGCGCCCTCGGCATGGGCTTGTTGCACATGGGGCACGGTGGTGTCGTCATGACTAGCCAGCGCAATGCCGTGGCTTTGGCAGTAGTTCACAAAGTAAGCGCGATGCGGCGCTGCATAGCGGGCTTGCAACTCGGCAGCGATGGCCACTTGGCGTTCAAACTTGTCATGCGACCAGCCTTTTTTACCGGTGTAGTACACGCGGGCCACCTCGATGTTTTCCCACTGGCGTTGGCCGGGGGTGTGGTCCATCAAAGAGATGAGTGCCAAGCGCGGGTGGTCGTGAAAGGGGGCAAACAAGTCAATGGTGTTGGGCGCTGGTAGTTCACATCTCACATGCAAGTGGTGGTCCGAACGCAGTAGGCCTTCGCGTGCGCAAGTGTCGAGCGTGTCAATCACCGCCGTCCATACGCTGCCGCGCAAGCTGTCGGGGTCGGCGTCGCCCACGCCCAAGGCATCGAACACAGTGGTGATGCCAGCTGCGGCTACTTCGGCATCGTGCGCCAACAGCGCTGGCATTTCAGCCCAGTGCACTTTGGGGCGGGGCATGAGGTGGCGCTCAAAGTTGTCGGTGTGCATTTCTACAAAACCGGGCATCAGGTAGTCGCCTTGCAAGTCCCAGCCTTCGGCATGGGTCGCTGGTCCTTGGTCGACCGAGGCAATCAAGCCATCGACCACCGACAGACTGCCCAGCACCACTTCGTGCGGCAAAACCATTTGGGCGTTTTTGAATACGGGGGTGCTCATGCGTTGTCCTTGGCGGTGTTTCGAAATTGCGCCACATCGATGTGGCGGGTGGCCACGGCTTGGCCCACATGTCTGTCATGAAAAATGCCCATCACGGCAGCGCCGCGAGCCACCGCTTCTTGAATCAGCTCAATCACGGTGTGGGTGTTGGCCGCGTCGAGCGACGCGGTGGGCTCGTCAAGCAACAAAATCGGGCGAGGCTTGATGAGGTTGCGTGCTATGTTGATGCGCTGTTGCTCACCGCCCGAGAAGGTGGCGGGCGGCAAACCCCACAGCCGCTCTGGAATGCGCAAACGCGTCAGCCAAGCGCGCGCTTGCGCGCGTGCGGCCTCGATGGCATGGGCTTGATCGGCCGCATCGTCAATCAGCGGCTCGGCCACCACATCCAGCGCTGACACGCGGGGAATGACGCGTAAAAATTGGCTCACATAACCCACGGTTTCACGGCGCATGCGCACCAGTTCGCGGGGTGTAGCTTGGGTGAGCTCTAGCACGCGGCCGTCGGCTTGTTGCACTTCAATCTGACCGCTGGTAGCACGGTAATTGGCATACACCAGTTTGAGTAAGGTGCTTTTGCCCATGCCCGAGGGCCCGTCGAGCACCACGCATTCGCCTGCATAGACGTTCAAATCAACATTGTGGAGCACCTGCAGTTCGGTGCCGTGTTGGTGGTGCAGCGTGAAGCGCTTGGACACCTGTTTCATGTGCAGCATCGGGGTTCTCTCAAACGGGTCAGGGTTGCAAAACAGAAGAAACCAACAACTGGGTGTACGGGTGCTGCGGGTCATCAAGCACTTGGTCGGTCAAGCCCGCTTCGACCACACGGCCGCCTTGCATGACCATCATGCGATGGGCTAACAAACGGGCCACGGCTAAGTCGTGCGTGACGATGACCACCGCCAATTGCATTTGGCGCGTCAGTTGACGCAACAAGTCCAGCAAGCGGGCTTGCACCGACACATCCAAGCCCGAGGTCGGCTCGTCCATGAACACCAAGCGCGGTTGTGTCACCAAGTTGCGTGCAATTTGCAGGCGTTGACGCATGCCGCCAGAGAAGGTGCGCGGCGTGTCATCGATGCGTGCGGGATCAATCTCCACGCGTTCCAGCCAGTCTTGGGCGGTCAGGCGCAAGCGGCCATAGTGGCGCTCGCCCAGCCCCATGAGCCGTTCGCCCACATTGGCGCCTGCCGACACGTCCATGCGCAAACCATCGGCGGCGTTTTGGTGCACAAAGCCCCAGTCGGTGCGCGCCAGCAGGCGTTGCTGCGCTTCGGTCATGGTGTGGATGTCTTGCAGTTGGCCTTCGCGGTTCAAGAATTCGACTTGGCCAGCATCGGGGCGGCTGCGTGCCGCGATGGCGTTGAGTAAGGTGGATTTGCCCGAGCCCGATTCGCCCACCACAGCCATCACTTCGCCGGGCCACAAATCAAAGCTGGCTTCGTGAATGGCAACGCGATCGCCATAGCTTTTCGCCACGCCACGCACGCGCAATAAGGGAGGGGCGTTGTCTAAAAAAGGCATGTCAGATCTCGATGGAAAAACTAAAGCCATGTCGCTGAAAACCCAACGACTCATAAAACGCATGCGCGCGTTCACGTTTTTGGTTGGACGACAACACCAACTTGTAGCAACCCGCCTCACGGGCGAGCGCCATGGCGTGGTGCATCATGTCGCGGCCAATGCCCTGTGACTGATGAGCGTCACTCACCACCACGTCTTCGACAATGGCAGACGGTGTGCCTTGGTGGGCGAGGTTGTGCATGATCAGTAACGCAAAGGTGCCCACGATTACATCTTTGTCGCAGGCCACAAACAAGCGGTAGTTGGGGTAGAGGCTGAACTGAGCGAACAGTTGTTCGGCTTGTTCAAAGGGCAGCACCTTGCCGTTGTCCATGGCTGGCTGCGCGTAAAGCGACAACACGCTGGGCAAGTCGGCGGCGGTGGCTTGGCGCATTTGCAGACCCATATTGACGCTCACACTCATGCGGCCTCCGACGGTTGTTCATCTTGCCGTGTTTGGCAGTAGTCAGAGTCAGAGCACACATGCATGCGTGCGCCCGCATCGTTGGTGATGATTTCGTCTAGGAACGAATCGGTGGCCCCGCATTTGGCGCACACGGTGTTCCATTTTTGAATTTCAAACGGGTGGTCTTCAAACGCTAAGCTCTCTACCGAGGTGTAGGGGGGCACGGCGTAAATGCGTTTTTCGCGGCCCGCACCAAACAACTGCAAGGCAGGGTTCATGTGCATCTTGGGGTTGTCAAACTTTGGGTTGGGCGAGGGCGACATGATGTAGCGGTGGTTCACCATGACAGGGTAGTCGTAGGTGGTGGCGATGTGGCCGTAGCGGGCAATGTCTTCGTACAGCTTGACGTGCATCAGGCCGTACTCGGCCAAGCCGTGCAGGGTGCGGGTTTCAGTTTCGCGCGGCTCCAAGCGCTGCATGGGCTCAGGCACGGGCACTTGAAACACGATGATTTGGCCTTCGACCAATGGCTTTTCAGGGATGCGGTGACGCGTTTGGATCAACGTGGCTTCGTGGGTGCGCGTCGTGGTGTTCACGCCTGCGGTGCGCTCAAAGAAACGTCGGATGTTCACGGCGTTGACCGTGTCATCAGAACCTTGGTCAATCACCTTGAGGGTGTCGTCTGGGCCGATGACCGAGGCAGTGACCTGGATGCCGCCCGTGCCCCATCCGTAGGGCAATGGCATTTCGCGTGAGCCAAACGGTACTTGGTAGCCGGGGATGGCCACGGCTTTGAGAATGCTGCGACGAATCATGCGTTTGGTGCGCTCGTCCAAATACGCGAAGTTCACGTCGGGTGCGGTGTCGTGACCCGCTTCAACGTGACCCGCTGATGGATGTGGCGTGTTCATGCTTGCTCCTCAGGGGCATCGTTGCCTTGGTGGCTATCGCGTATTTTGCGCACCAGCTCTAGCTCAGACTGGAAATCCACATAGTGCGGCAGCTTCAAGTGTTGCACAAAGCCCGAGGCCTCTAGGCTGTCGCTGTGCGAGAGCACAAACTCTTGCATTTGCGCGGGCGACTCGATGGCTTCGCCCAACTCGTCGGCACGCAGAGCGCGGTCGACCAAGCTCATGGCCATGGCTTTGCGTTCGCTGTGGCCAAAGGCGAGGCCGTAGCCACGGGTGAATTTGGGGGGCTCGGTTTTACTGCCGCCAAACTGGTTGACCATTTCGCATTCGGTGATTTCGATGTCGCCGATTGAGATGGCAAAGCCCAGCTCTTCGGGTTCAATCTCGACGGCCACTTGGCCCAGGCGGACCTCGCCCACAAAGGGATGGGTGTGCGAATAGCCGCGCTGGGTGGAATAGGCCATGGCCAGCAAAAAGCCTTCGTCACCGCGGGCGATGTTTTGTAAGCGTGTGGCGCGGTCGGCGGGAAAGCGCAAGGGCTCCCGTGTCAGGTCCATGGGGTCGGGGTCATTCGCGGGGCAGGGGAAGGTTTCGATCAAACCTTCTTGGTTGAGCAGGTCGATCACGCGGGGCACAGGCTCGGGTTGAAGGCTGTGACTGGCTGCATCTGTTGTTACGTCATTAGCCTTCGCATCTCTTTGTGTATTGGCCAGCAGTGTGAAGTCGAGCAGGCGTTGCGTATAGTCATACGTCGGTCCCAACACTTGACCGCCGGGCAGGTCTTTAAAGGTGGCGGAAATGCGTCGGTCGAGTTGCATGCGTGCGGTATCCAGCGCGCAGGTGTTGCCCAAGCGCGGCAAGGTGGCGCGGTAGGCGCGCAACAAAAAGATCGCTTCTACCAAATCACCGCTGGCTTGTTTGATGGCGAGTGCGGCGAGTTCTGGGTCGTACACCGAGCCCTCGGTCATGACGCGGTCGACCGACAGCTTGAGCTGTTGGCGAATTTGTTCGACGCTGAGTTCGGGTTGTGCTGTGTCGCCACGGCGCTGCTCGGCGAGCAGTTTGTAGCTGTTGAGAATGGCGGTTTCACCGCCTTTGACGGCCACGTACATGTCAGGCCTCCTGGGTGTTCAAGATGCGCGTGGTACGCGGCAGGCCCACCACCTGCGTGGGGGTGGTGAAAAATACATCCACACCGCGTGGAAAGCTGGTGTGGTTGTGTTGCCATTGATCTGTGAAATCAGGTGCGAGGCCTGTCACTTGCAGCTGGCGTTGGTCTTGAATGCCCGGGCCTTGCAGTGTCCAACCGGCCAGGTCTGCCTGCAGCGCGAGGGTTTCGATCACGCAGGTGGCTGATTGGTCAGGATAGGCCTCGCTGCCTAAGCGCAGGCCGTTCAGGGCAGGCATCTCGTCCCCCAAGGCCAACCAAACAAAGTGTGCTTCGTTGGCATCGGTCACGATCTGACAGCCGGTGTGAAAGCGCAGCCACGGCGCAGTATCAGTTTGAGCCAGAGTAGGCGACAGCCACAAGCGGGTGTCGGCATCAAGTAGTCCTAGCATCAGCGCTGCAGCCGCGGGTTGGCCATGCCTTGGCAAGGCGCAATCGGTAGGCATTTGAAATGGACGCCCAGGGTGCGACAGTGCATCCAGTGTGATTCGGAACACGGCTTGGCTTCCAAATGCTTCATGGCTAAAGCCTGCGGCGATGTGCTGTAAGTCTTGTGCTTTCATACCGCGTCTCCTTCGTCGTCACCACTGGCTTCACGAGCCACGGTGAGAAAGTCCACCTTGGTGGTTTGAGCCCGTGCGTGACGCGCGGCTTGTTGTGCTTGCATGTGTTCGCGTAAAGGTGTGAGAAGGCTGGCTTCTAAGACGGCGTGTTGTGCGGGGTCTTGCAGCAAAGCATCGGCAACTGCGGCAAGTTGCGCTAGGTGGTGGTTGCGACCCAGAACATATGACACACCCACGGGCCCATCAGTGGCAACCGTGTTGAGGCGCAGGGCGCAGCGGGTGACGGTGACTTCGCCGAGGTTGAAGCGCTCGCCCGTGCCTCCCACGCGCCCTTGCACCATCATCAAGCCCGTTTCGGGGCGTCGCAGCCATTGAGGCTGCATGTGGGAGTGTTCAGCGAGTGCAGCGTTTAGCAATGGCTGCGGCGCTCTGGCCAATAAAGCCATCCAAGACTGGCGAGCGTGCGGCAAGCTTTTGTCAAACGTCTGAAACATCTTTATGGCACCCTATCACTTGTCTATACAACTCATACAAGGATGCAAGCTTAGGCAATGCATGTGTAACTTTCATGACGGATGTGCTGTCTTCCTCCCGTGACGCCGACCCCTTTTGGTCGCGCATTGCCAATGAGTTGGCAGAGGCCATTGGTCAGGGTGTGTATGCGCCTGGCCTGCGTCTGCCGTCCGAGCACAGCTTGGCGCAGCAGTTTGGGGTAAACCGCCACACCATTCGTCGCTCCTTGGCCAGCTTGGTGCAGCGTGGCTTGGTGTATGCCTCGCAAGGACGCGGCACGTTTGTGGAGTCGTTTGCGGTGGATTTGGTGTTGGGCAAACGCACACGACATCGCCACAGCTTGACGCATGCCGGTTTGCGCGGCGCACTTCAAGTGCTGCAATCCGCTGAGGTCGAGGCGGAGCCAGATGAGGCCCAGGCTTTGCGCGTGCCTGCGGGCAGCCAGCTGTTGTATTTGCAAGTGTTGGGCGAGGGCGCAGGCCAGCCTTTGCATGTGAGTGAGCGTTTTTTCCCTGTGCCACGTTTTGCCAATTTGGCGGAAGTGGTGCAAAACACGGGCTCGATCACCGAGGCCTTCGCGCAGCACGGCGTGGCGGATTATTTGCGGCAAGAAAGCCGCTTCAGCGCCAGACTACCAACGAAAGCGGTGGCCGAGCTGCTGGCGCAATCGCTGTCCCGCCCTGCCTTGCTGGTGACCAGTGTGAACGTGGACACAGAGGGCGTACCGATTGAGTTTTCTAAGGCTTGGTTTGCGGGTGATCGCGTGACCTTGACGGTGAAGCACCATGATTCTTGACGAAAAATATTTAGCCACGCCTTATCGTTGCGCGGTGTATTTTGTGCCCAACATCCACAGTGCATGGTGGCAAGCGGGCAGTGCTTGGTTGGGGCGTTGTGCTGCCACAGGGCAGCCTATGGCCCAGCCGTCTTTGGCGGGTATTTCGCCTCAAGTGCAATGGACGCTCACCGCTGAGCCACGACGTTACGGCTGGCACGCCACGTTGAAAGCGCCTTTCAAAATCAAGCCGGGTGAAAACTTAAAGTCAGTGATGTCTGCGATGCAAGCCTTGGCACAGAGCTTGAATGCATTTGATTTACCAGCCTTGCAGGTCAGCACGGAGGGCGGGTTTTTGGCTTTGCGGCCTGAGGGTGACGTGTCGCAAATCAACAGCACAGCCGCAGCGTGCGTGAAAGAGTTGCATCGCTTGGCACAGCCTTTGAGCAAGCCCGATTTGGCGCGTCGTCGACAAGTGCCGCTCACGCCTGAGCAAGACCGATTGATGTTGGCATGGGGCTACCCGTATGTGTTGGACGAGTTTGAGTTTCATCTTTCGCTAAGTCACAAGCTAGACGCCATGAGTGACGACATGCGCACAGCTTGGCAAGAAGCGGCGCAGGCGCACTTTGCGCCCTTGGGTGTTTGCCGGTTTGATCAGTTGGCTTTGTTTGTCGAGCCTGAGCGAGGTGCAGACTTTTTGCTGTTCGATCATGTGGCGTTGCGCTCATGAACCGCCGCCTCATTTATGTGGTCGGCCCGTCTGGCGCTGGCAAAGACAGCGTGTTGTCGTGGTTGCGCGAACACACGCCTGAATCAGCGCCTGTGCATTGGGCAAGGCGCACCATCGATCGCCCCAACTCTGCAGAGCCTGGCGCAGAAAACCATGAGCAGGTCGATGCGGCTGCTTTTGAACAGTTTGTGGCCGATGCTGCCTTCGCCATGCATTGGGACGCCAACACGCACCGATACGGCATTCGTCACTCTCAGCTTGAGCGCTTGAACGATTCGTCGGGGTGTGTGATGGTAAACGGCTCACGGGCTTACCTGCCGATGGCTGCGCACAACTATCCCGGTCTGACGGTTTTGCATATCACTGCAACGCCCGCAGTGTTACGACAACGTTTGTTGGCCAGAGGTCGTGAATCCGAGGATGCCATTGAGTTGCGGATGTTGCGGCCATTTTCACTTGAGATTCCCTCGGGTTGTGCCTCCATTGAAATCCTCAACGACAACACTCTAGACAAGGCAGGTTGGCAGCTGGTGGCTAAGCTCAGGGCGCTTGAGTTTTGGCCTGTCAGCCTATGACCAGCATGGCTGTCACTGCACTTGTCATACAAAGGACCAAACCCATGGTGATTTTGGTTCCATAAACTTTACCGCCGCTGAAGTAGGCCAGCAAAAGTTTCGAGCAAACGCTCGCCCCCAAAACGCCAATCACGCCCCAACGTGCCAAGGTCGATGGTTCTGTGTGTGCAGGACTGAGTTGCGCGATGCCAACCGCGGCAGCATGCAGTTCAACCAATCCGACCACGATGGTGGTTGCCAACGCACCAGAGTCGCCAAACAAGGTTCTGAGCCACGCCGAACATAGACTGACAGCGCTGATGGCGGCGGCAATCAACAAAGCATGAGAGATTTGAAAGGCACCCTCATTGGCAGGAAGCTCGAAGGGATGTGCGCTGACTCCTCCTCGGATGAAAAGCGTAGCCATCAGCAATAAGGTGAGTCCTATGGCACCTATCGGTATGAGCAATGACAGCATCAGTGCGGGGGCCAAGGCGCTGAGCACCATCACAAAAATCATCAGCGATGACAGGGTAGCTAGCAAGGCCGCTGCAGTGGCAATGGATGTAAGTTCAGGTTTGATTCGCGCTTTACGCCCGAACTCAGCCACTGCCGCCGTCGATGAAATGAAGCCCGAAAAGAAGCCTGCCAAAGGCAAGCCCCAGGTCACGCCAGAGGTGCGCATGGCGATATGTCCTAACATACCAACCCCCATGATGAGCACCACAATTTTCCACATCACATAGGGCTTGAGTGCATTCCATGGATCTATAGGCTCAGTGGGCATAAGTGGCAAGGCCACCAAGGCCGCCGCAAACAACATCAAGGCGTCTTTGAGTTCTTGCTCGGTCAAAATTTCTTGGCTGAAATGGCGCAAAGGTTTTTTAACAAACAACAACCCAGCCGCCACCACACCCATGCCCGCAGCAAGAGTTGGGTCATGCATGGAAAGTCCAGACAAAGCGATGTTCAGCAGTAACGTGAATTCGCCTGTCATGCCTGGGTCTTCTTGCGCGGAGCGGTAGTACCCCACTGCAATCAAGAAGCCAGATACAAGAAAAGCAGCGATGAAAAAATTTGACCCCAAGCCAAAAGAGATAGCCCCTAGCAGTGCCACGATGGCATGTGTACGCACACCTGCCTTCATAGGGCCGGGTTTATGTAACCTTTCACGGACAGTGCCAATGAGCAAGCCAGTGCTAAGCGCCGTGACCAGTCCAATATAAGATGTGTTGGAATTCATGGTGACATCTTAATGACTGTCATGTGATGAGTAGCATCGTTGCAGATTTTTCGTGAGCGGTGCTGCTGTTTTTTCATCATTCATGTCACAGTTTTGTCAGTTAAATTTGTGACACTCGATGCCCTAGATAGACAGGTAGTGCAATGACAAGTGGAACAATGGTGACCGAAGCGCAGACCATAAAGAGCGTGAAGGTGCAGTGGCTAGATCGCGACCAAAGCTTGTTGGCTTTCAACAAGCGTGTGCTGGACTGGGCCAAGCGTCCCGAGGTACCTTTATTGGAGCGCTTGCGTTACCTGTGTATCGTATCTTCCAACCTTGATGAGTTTTTCGAAGTGCGTGCTGCGCTCTATGCCAGCTTGGATCGCCCACTGGCCCCTCTTGACGCAGCAGGTATGGAGGCTCAAAACTCGCTCAGCAAAGTTGCCCACGAGCTGGTGGATGAGCAATACGCGCTTTACAACGACGTATTGCTGCCCGCCTTTGCCAAAGAGGGCGTTCGCATTTTGTCTTATAACGAGCGCACCTTGGCGCAGCACCAATGGGTCAAGTCATTTTTTGAGCGCGAAGTGCGACCCTTGTTGCTGCCAGTAGGCTTAGACCCTGCACACCCGTTTCCGCAAGTGGCTAATAAGTCGCTTAACTTCATTGTGCGTTTGTCAGGCAAAGACGCGTTTGGCCGTGACAACGAAATTGCCATTGTCAAAGTGCCGCGTAGTTTGCCGCGTTTGATTCAGTTGCCAGAAAAACTTGCAGGTAAGCGCCAGTTGTTTGTGTCGATCTCCAGCGTGGTGCGCGCACACTTAAAAGATTTATTTCTGGGGCGTGAGGTGGGCGAATTTTCGCAATTCCGGGTCACGCGTCATTCCGATTTGTCAGTGGACGAGGAGGACGTGAAAAATTTGCGTACCGCCTTACGTCAAGGTTTGGTCCATCGCAATTACGGACAAGCTGTCCGCTTAGAGGTGTCATCAGGTTGCTCTGATCACTTGTCTGACTTTTTGCTTGAGCAGTTTGAATTGCCACCCTCAGCCCTTTACCGCGTGCATGGCCCGGTGAACTTGGTGCGCTTGAACCAGCTGATTGATTTGGTGGACAACCCCAAGTGGCTGTTCGCTCGCTACAACGCCAGTTACCCCGAACAATTGGTGACGAATGGCTCCATTTTTGATCGCTTACAAATGGGCGACGTGATGATCCACCAACCCTATGAAAGTTTTGATGGGGTGCTGGCTTTCTTGCGCGAAGCTGTGCGTGACCCCAACGTCTTGGCCATCAAGCAAACCATTTACCGCACAGGTGCAGATTCTGTGTTGATGGAGTTGTTGCGTGAAGCGGTGCAGCGCGGCAAAGAGGTGACGGTGGTGGTAGAGCTCAAAGCCCGCTTTGACGAAGAAGCCAACATCAACTGGGCAGAGAAGCTCGAATATATTGGTGCACAGGTGGTTTATGGTGTCGTGGGTCTCAAGACCCACGCCAAGATGCTGCTGGTGTCGCGCCGTGAAGCCCGCACCATTCGCCGTTATGCGCATTTGTCAACGGGCAACTACAACCCTCGCACTGCCAAGCTCTATACCGATTTAAGTCATATCACCAGCGACCCCAAGATCACCCAAGACGTGGAAAGCGTGTTCAGCTTGCTCGCCAACCAAAGCAAGATTCCGCGTTTGAACAAGCTGATGATTGCACCTTTCCATCTGCAACGCAGCTTGATTGATAAGGTTGAGAAAACTGCATCTGCCGCATCCAAAGGTGTGGCCAGTCGCATCATCTTGAAAATGAACACGCTCACCGATGAAAAGTTGATGGAAGCTTTGGTTCACGCCAGTCAGGCCGGCGTGCAAATTGATTTGATCATTCGCGGCGCCTGCATGTTGCCTGCGCAGCGCCCGGGCCTAACCGACAACATCCGTGTCCGCTCCATCATTGGACGTTTATTAGAGCATTCACGCGTGTTTTATTTTCGCGCGGGGAACGACGAGTCCTTGTACTTATCCAGCGCCGATTGGATGAACCGCAACATGTTGCGACGCGTCGAGCTCGCATGGCCAGTAGAAGATGCCGCCTTGCGCAAGCGCGTGATGGATGAATGCTTGATAGGCTATTTGCACGACAACGAAGATGCTTGGACGATGGATGCACATGGCCAATACACGCGCGTTCAGCCTACAAAACCAAGACGCAGTGCAAACTCAGCGGCGCAAGCACCAAAGCCTGTTAAGAGTCGCAGTGCCCAAGCCGTCTTGATGGCGCTGTATGGTTCCAAGACGTGATGCTTCAAGAAGGAGTAAAGATGGACTTGATTTTGTGGCGTCATGCCGAAGCTGAAGTCGCACCCGAGGGTGGTGATGACTTGTCTCGTCCGCTCACCAAAAAAGGGGAAAAACAAGCAATCAGAATGGCCTCGTGGCTCGACAGGCATCTACCGGAGGGCACGCGCGTGTTGGTCAGCCCATCGGTGCGCACACAACAAACCGTAGCGCCCTTAGATCGGAAATTTAAGTTACGTGATGAGTTGGTACCCGAAACATCGGTGGCCGATGTGCTGGCTTTGCTCAAGTGGCACCCAGAGACAGGGCCGCAATTGAAAGGATCAGTCTTGCTGGTTGGGCACCAACCCTATTTAGGGCAATTGGTGGCGCAATTGCTAGACATGAAAGAAGACACGTGCCCTGTGCGCAAGGGCGGCGTGTGGTGGCTGCGCAGCCGAGTACGCGACGGCCAGCTACAAACAGTGTTGCTGACCGTCGCTTGTCCAGAGCTTATTTCGAACTCTTGGGACGACCGGTCTTGATGGTTGGCACGTTGCTCAAGGCAGCTTTGAACTGAATGTCGCTCATGGCGGCAAGGGCTTTGACGCCCGCGCGCAACAATTCACTTTTCTTGACCGCTTGACCGAGCTTGCCAGCGCGTGTTTTGAGGCTTTCAATGACGACGTATTCGTCTTTAGGAATGGTGAAGCTGTCGCGCACCAGCTTTGGCTTTTTCACTTTGGCAGGCTTGACAGTTTTCACAGCTTGCGCGGTCTTTGTCACGGCTGACTTAACAGGCGCTTTTTTTGCTGCAGTTTTAGTAACCGCTTTGGTAGGAGTTGCAGCACCGGCCTTTTTAGCCGCAGGCTTCTTGGCTGCTGGCTTTTTGGCCGCGGAAGCTTTGACGATCGGTGCTTTGACAGCAGCTTGGACGAGTTCTTTTTGAGTAGTGGTGTTCACTTGTTGGTTCCTTGAGAATTAATCGAATAAACAGTTTATATCGTTTATTTAAAAAAACCTAGTGTCATATGAGTTATTTATTTGTCACAAACTCAAACAACCAAGGTGCTTTTTGCCATGAAACCATTTCTTGCTTGAGTAAATGCGTGGATTGTGGATAGTCTGTTACCCATGAATCCGGAGCGGCCAAGGTGATCCGCCGCTTGCCCTCATCGCAAGACAGCTGCAGCACTTGATGATCAGGATCTTTGCGGGCATGGCACAAAATGAGACTCAAGCGCAATGCCATTAGCATCTTAGCGAATTCGTTTTCTTCTAATTCGCTTTCTAGTTTTTTAAGTTTGCCACGTTGACCTAAAACCAACAGGCCCAATCGATGTAGCTCGAACATACTGAATCCGACCAAGTCGGCGTTGTCCAAAATATAGGCGCCGTGTTTGTGGTAATCGCTGTGAGAAATCGCAACACCCACCTCATGCAGCTGTGAAGCCCAGTTAATCTTGCGGCGCAGACGGTCAATTTGGGCCTCTTCGATTTGATCGTTCGCATACATGTCGTGCAGCAAGTGTTGGGCGACTTGATTGACGCGTTGGCCTTGTTGAAGATCTGTCGCAAATTTGAGCGCGAGACGTTGCACTGACAGATCACGCATATCCGTGTCATTGTTTTCGCGCTCCACCATTTCGTAAAGCACACCATGCCGTAGCGCTCCTTGCGCCACATGCAAGGTGTCTACCTGCAAAATCGTCATCAAAGCTCGTAAGATGCTGACGCCGCCACCAATCACGGCGCGTCGATCGTCTCTCAGGCCCTCGAGTTGTACCTTGTTAGCATTGCCTGACCGGACCAAACATTTGACCAGCCAGTCCAAGCCACCGAGTGTGATTTCGCCATCAGGAAAACCGGCGAACTCTAAAATTTCGGCCACAGCGCCAACGGTGCCTGATGCGCCGTAAGCTTTGTGCCATTGTCTACGCGGGTAAGCAGAAATGGCTTCTTCGAGCACGGCTTGAGCTGCAATGTCGGCACGATAAAAGGTTTGTTCTGTGAACAGGCCATCTGGAAAATATTTCATGGACCACGTTACGCTGCCCACGCGAAATGATGCGGTTTCAGAGGCGTTCAGGCCTTGGCCAAGTACAAGCTCGGTGGAGCGGCCACCAATGTCAATCACCAAACGGCGCTCATTGTCACTGGGCAGCATGTGGGCTACGCCTTGATAAATCAAGCGAGCTTCCTCTGTGCCCGCAATGACTTCGATTGGAAAGCCCAAAATTTCACAGCCACGCTTTAAAAAATCTTCACGGTTTTTAGCCTCACGCAGGGTTTGAGTGGCCACCGCACGAACTTGAGTTTTTTTGAAGCCTGACAGGCGCTCTGCAAATCTTGCCAAACATTCCCAGCCGCGTTCCATTGCTTCGGGTGTGAGGTTGCGGGCCGCATCTAATCCGTTGCCTTGTCGCACAGTTTCTTTGAGGTAGGCCACGCGCTGAATCTGTCCGTGTTCATAACGACCAATTTCGAGACGAAAGCTATTGGAGCCCAAATCAATGGCTGCGAGAAGTGTGCCGTTTTTCATAAAAACAATATTACCGTTTATTCGTGACAAATATATGTCATATCGCTGTCATCATGCTTTGTAAAAATATCAATTAAATTTAGTCTTAGATTTACTTAAATTTTCTTGAAGGAATTTTCAAATGAAACGCCCGTTGATCACTGGTATTGCGCTGGTTGTTAGCCTTTTCGCCCACTCATTGGCACAAGCGCAGGCGACGCCTGTGGTGCAAGGCCCCGAGGCAGTGGCTGATTGGTTCAATGCAGGTAAGTCTTTCATTGAACAAGGCAAGGCTTTGCACGACAACAACCGACGTGCCAAAAACGTGATTTTGTTTGTCGGTGACGGCATGGGTGTTAGCACCATCACTGCAGCACGCATCTTGGAAGGCCAAATGAAAGGCAAGCCGGGAGAGGAAAACCGGTTGTCGTTTGATCGTTTCCCTTACACCGCGTTTTCTAAAACTTACTCTTGGGATCAACAAACCTCTGATTCAGCCCCCACCATGACCGCCATGGCCACAGGATACAAGGCGCGCGAAGGCCAACTCTCGGTGAACCACACCACACCGCGCGGCGAATGCAGTGCAGCCGTGATCGAAGCCAAAAAAGTACGCACCGTGCTTGAACAAGCTGCTGACATGGGTAAGTCCACCGGCATTGTCTCCACTGCACGCATTACCCACGCCACGCCAGCTGCTTTGTATGCCCACACCGCCATGCGCGATTGGGAGGCAGATTCAAATTTTCCCGCCACTGATATCAACACAGGTGCACCGTGCCGAGGCGCTGACAACGCAGTGAAAGACATTGCGCGTCAGATGATTGAGGTGTCTCCATCCGTTCGCAAGAGCCTCAAAGTAGCCTTGGGCGGAGGCCGCACCTACTTCATGCCCAATTCGTTGATCGATCCTGAATACGCCAAAGACAAAGGCCGTCGTTTGGATGGTCGTGATTTGACGCAAGAGTGGGTGACCACACGCGGCTCCTATGGTCGTGCCGCTTATGCTTGGAACAAAGCGCAGTTTGATGCTTTTGAACCTGCTAACAACGCCTATCTGCTAGGCCTGTTTGAGCCATCTCATGTGCAATACGAAGCTGATCGTGCCAACGACCCTGCAGGCGAGCCTTCATTGACCGAAATGACTGACAAGGCACTGCGTGTGTTGTTGAAAGACCCTAAAGGCTTTTTCTTGCATGTGGAAGGTGGCCGTATTGACCACGCTCACCATGCTGGAAACGCTAAACGTGCGCTGATTGACACCATTGAGTTCTCTAACTCCATCCAGCGTACTGTGAACGTGTTGAAGTCCGCAGGCGTGTTGGAAGACACACTCATCATCGTGACGGCGGACCACAGCCATACGTTCACTATCGCTGGCTATCCCAGTCGTGGCAATAGCATCCTCGGTTTGGTGCGTGAAGTACCTGCCAAAGACGGTGCACCGCTGAAGAACAGCTTGGATGCCAATGGTAAGCCTTACACCACCTTGGCCTATACCAACGGCCCTGGCTTTCGTGCAACGGGTCGCCCAGACTTGACCAATGTGGACACCACCGATGTCGAGTTTTTGCAAGAAGCCACAGTGCCTTTGGCCTCTGAAACCCATGCGGGTGAGGATGTAGCAATCTATGCGCGCGGCCCTAAAGCACATTTGGTGCGTGGCTCAATGGAGCAAAACTGGATTTACCACGTGATGATGGAAGCGCTGAAATAATCCTTGTCTTTTGATCGACAGCACATCATTTTGAAAAAATCTTCTGCAAAGTTTCTACTTTCTTTCGTCACAGTTTGGGCGCTGGCCACAATAGCCCAAGCTCATGATTCGTCGCACCACATGTCAAGCCATTCGCCACTTCTTGCGAGTGTGCCTATGGCATTACATGGCGATCCGGCCCCTGTAGCCGCACGTTATGTCGTGACCATCGAGCGCGCGGCCTCTGATTCGTCGCGCGTGAAGCCTCACCAGCACACCTGGTACTTCTACCGTGAAGATCAGCGCGTGGCATTACTCAAAGGCTCGGTGGACGAGGTGTGGTTTCGAGATGCCCATCAACGTGTGAGTTTTGAGCGAGTGTTCCATGACGACGAGCGAGTGGTGGACTACAGCACTGGCGAATTGGCCACTTTGCATGTGATAGTGGATTGGGTTGCTCTGTCTACCTTCATTGATCCATCGGAGTTGGCGCAACTCAAGCTGGTGTCCAAGCAAGGCAAGGGTAAAGATACCCGCTTGCATTTTCATGGCAAAGTAGGGCAAGAGGTCGTAACGGTTGATTGGCTGCCCGCGTTACAGTTACCGCAGCGGTTGATCCGTCAGGTCAAAGGTGGTCATACCGTGCGCATGATCATGCTTGAAAATGCATCTAGACCATTATCAAACTGGCCTCAGGTCGGTTTGAAATCAGCCAACTATTTGCACCTAGACGCTGCCGATTTTGGCGATATGGATTACGAACCTGTGGTTCGAAAGTCTGAAGCGTTGGACACGCGTTTGGGTTGGCGCGCTTCGCACAAGCACGACTAAGTCGCAGAGGGGCGCAACGCTTCGAGCGTCGCACAGACATGCGCCAAGCTAGGGCGCTTCGCAGGCTGGTCACACAAGCAATCATGTGCCAGTTGCTCTATGGCTTCAAGCTTGGCAGGGCTCTGATGTGGGGCAATGCAGTGTGCAGCCAGCTCTTGCAACAAGCACCCCAACGCACGCACCTCAAGTTTCTCTAAAGCTTGCGCAAGGGCAGCGTCCCTTACATCAAAAAATGCCGCTGCGCCAAAGTCGCTCAGGAGTGAATCGCCACTTGTGGTGTACAAGATGTTGTGCGCGTACAAGTCGCCATGCAAGATACCTCTTGCGTGCAAATGCTGTGTGGCTGATGCAATGCCTAAAGCCAAGCGCAATATGACGGGCCAGTCAAAAAGTGCATGGTCGGCATACACATCGCAGGTACAGCTCTCTAGGCTAGGTGGGCCAGCCAAGTTGCCAAACTCAGGTGCAATCAGTGGCATGACCAAGGCTTGCAATTGTTGCGGATGCTCTTTGACGCGGCCCATCGCTGACAACAGATGTGAATGCGCACCAGCGTGTAAGGACGCTGCTATTTCGCAATCGGGTAGGCCGTCGCTGGTGACCGCGCCTTTGAACAGCTTGACGGCAACCGCTTGTTCCCCATGATTGGTGTGCAGTACGGCTTCATGAACCACACCGGATGCACCTTCGCCAAGCTGGTGTTGTAGCTGCAAATGCTGCCAAGCAATTTGCATTGTTGGCGCATGGGCCAATGCTTCTGATTCCAGTGCCTGTGAAAAAGGGTTGCCTGCAAATGCCAGCCAAGTGAGGCGCGGCATGCCCAGCAGCCACTGGGGCAACTCAGTCAGTTGGTTGGCTGAGATGCGCAGCAGTTCTAGGCGAGTGCAGTTGGCCAGCTCCGGTGGCAAGTCTTTGAGTCGGTTGCCCGCCAGCATGAGCTTTTGCATGTGCATGCATTTGCCAATTTCAGCGGGCAGTAAGGTGAGTGCGTTGTCCGTGAGGATGAGCCAGCGCAAAAGTGGCGGCAAGGCCATGGGCGACACGTGTGCGATGTGGTTGGCTTTGAAACCCACCATGCTGAGCTGTTGGCATTGGCCCAAGACTTTGGGGAGTTCGGTGAAGATATTGTCCGAGCAAAAAATCACGCGCAGCTTGTGTAGGCGTGGCAGGTCATCGGGCAGGGAACTCAGCTGGTTGCCTGATAAGTCCAGAATTTCTAGCGAATTCGCCAGCTCAAAAATTTCGCGTGGAAATTCGGTCAAGTCGCAGCGCAGTTGCAGACGTTGAATACCCGATAGTTCACCACTACGCAGTTGTTTCAGTGTGTGCATGGTCCGCTGCAAATTCTCAAATTGGAATCAATTTGACAGCCAACCCCACCAACGCACACAGCCCGATGACTTCCATCACCTTGCGTTTGTATTTGAACAGCGCCACAGCTGCACCCACAGCAATGAGCAACGAGCGCACATCCAACGCGGCATCAAAACCTTGGGGCCACAACAGGTGATAAGCAAAGAACAAGGCAAGGTTCAAGATCACACCCACCACGGCGGCGGTGATGGCGGTGAGCGGTGCGGTGAATGTGAGGTTGCGGTGTGTGCTCTCGACCAAGGGGCCGCCCGCCAAGATGAAGATAAACGAGGGCAAGAACGTGAACCACGTCACCAAACATGCAGCCAATGCACCAGCAGCCAACAAACTCTCAGGCCCTAGAAGCGCTTTGACATAACCACCGATGAACGCCACAAATGCCACCACCATGATGAGCGGGCCGGGTGTAGTTTCACCCAAGGCCAAGCCGTCCATCATTTGCGTCGGCGTGACCCAACCAAACTGGCTGACCGCGCCTTGGTACACATACGGCAGCACGGCATACGCACCACCAAAGGTGAGAAACGCCGCTTTGGTAAAGAACCACCCCATTTGCGTGAAGCTGTGCTCCCAGCCGAACACGGCACACAACACACCCATCGGCACAGCCCACATCACAGCGCCTGCCAACAGCACTTGTGCCAAACCTGCAAAGCTGAAATGCGCATGTGGCGGTGGCGGTGTGTGGTCGTCAATCATGGCAGGGCCATGCGATGCATTTGACGCGCCATGGCTACCGCCTGTTTCAAAGGTGTGCGGCGACACACGGCCACCCACATAACCCAACGCAGCAGCTAGCCCGACGATGAGCGGGAAGGGCACATTGAGTGCAAAGATGGCCACAAACGATGCAGCGGCAATCGCCCACAAGGTGTTGTTCTTCAAAGCACGCGAGCCGATGCGATGCGCCGCTTGCACCACGATGGCCGTGACCGCAGGCTTGATGCCAAAGAAAATGCCAGCCACCCAAGGCACATCGCCCAGCGCGATGTACACCCATGACAGCGCGATGAGGATGAACAAGGATGGCAACACAAACAAAGCACCCGCCACCACACCGCCCCAACGCTTGTGCAACAACCAGCCGATGTAGGTCACCAGTTGTTGTGCCTCGGGGCCAGGCAACACCATGCAGTAGTTGAGTGCGTGCAAAAACCGTCGCTCTGACAGCCAGCGGCGGCGCTCCACCAGCTCTTGATGCAGGATGGCAATTTGCCCCGCAGGCCCACCAAAGCTGATGAAGCCGAGCTTGAGCCAAAACCAAAAGGCTTCGGCCATGCTGACGGCTGCTGGCGCAACGGGAGCGCTGACATGCTCTTGGTTAAGTGTTTGGTGCGATGTGTCAGTCATAGGTGGCTTGGGGTTTGGACAGTTCGGTGTTCAAGCATTTGACCTGAATCGTGTGGCACTTAAAAACTGAGCCAAGCGTGCCTCGACGGGCAGCGGCTCGCCATGCCACTGCGCAGCCAGCAATTCGCCGCAGAGTAAGCCCAGCGTCAAACCGCGCGAGCCCATGGCTGTGTTCATGTACAAGCCCTCGGGCGCGTGAGGCACGCGGCCTGTCATGGGCAAGCGGTCGTGCACACCGCAGCGCACACCAGCCCAGCCGTGCACACGAGGTGCGACTGAGCCCACGGTGGCAAACAAGGGGGCGAGTGCAGCTGCTGTGTCAGGTTCTAGGACTTTCAAGCGGTCTAGGTTCTCGGCATGGTCGCCGTCAAGCAATCGGGCGTCACCGTGGATGCGGTCATAGGTCGCACCTGTGAACCAAGCTTGGCCGTCAGGCGATGCGATGTTGTGCACAAAGCTGCCATGGCCGTTCACGGGCATCGCGGGCATGTACGCATCCTTAGACAGATCGGCCATCAAGCCCCAAGAGATTTGTCCGCGTAGCGGGTTGATGCGCGGAGCGCTGCCGTCATGGGTGGCGGTGGCGATCAGCGCTGCAGAGCCGGGGCCTGCGGCCAAGACCACGCGGGACGATTCGGCTAAGACGGTGCTGCCTTGCAGCACTTGCCACCTTGAGGTGTTTGTGATGAGTGCATCCACCTTGGCGTTGCCTTGCCAGCGGATGTTGGGGTGGGCCAGCAACGCTCGCACCAAGGGCGCTGGCTTGAGCCACGCACCGCGTGGATGCCAAAAGGCATCGTCAGGCGCGGGCGGTGGTGCTTTGCGCGTCCACTCGTTGGCCGTGTGAGCATGCTCGTTCAACCAGCTCAGAGGCACACCGCCGCGTCGGGTTTTGCCGGGCAAGCGTCGTTCGCGCACACCGGTGCAACCCCAGTCCACGCCTTCGATGAGTAATTCGTGCATGCTTTGCACCATCAATCGCAAGCCAGCGCGCGAGAGGCGCGACACGCCGCTGTCGTCGTGCGAGGTGTGCGGTGCCACCACGCCCACGGGCAAGCCCGATGCACCAGCAGCAGGCGCTTGGCCGGCATCGAGGACCGTCACTTGCCATCCACGTTCGGCCAAGGCGCGAGCCGTGCCTGCGCCTGCAATGCCAGCACCGATGATGGCGACACTGCGCTCCTTGAGCGCCGCTAACTCAACTGGTGTTGGGCAAGCACCTGTCGTGTGAGCACGCAGTACTTCAGCAAACTCGGGCCAGTCTGAATGCGGGCTCACGCACAGCGTGAGTGACAGGCGGTAGCTTGCGGGCCTATTGATGGCTGGGTGCGTTTTGTCTGGCATATCGCTATTCAAAGCAAAGCGCAAGCGGTGTATGCCTGGCAGCAATCCCCAGCATTGATCAGCTAGTTGCTGGGCAAGGGGCAACAGTTCGGGCTGTGATTCAACAGCGCTGAGCAGTGTAGGCGCCTGCAAAGGACGCTCGGTGTGCGCCACAACATGCAAGTGGGTTGGGCGATGCGCATCTGCCGTCCACGCCTGCCACAGACGAAGAAAAGCCAGCTCGTCAAAGCTGGCTTGGGTGTGGCACCAGCTGCTGTAGCCTTGCCAAGTTTGCGCGGATGGCGTCAGAGCCACACGGCTTAAGGGCTTGGGGGGACGTAGCCTTGCACAGCGTCAGCGCCGTCGCCAAAGAAGTGTTTTTCCATCTGGCGCTTCAGGTATTCACGGGCGCGCAGGTCGGCCAAGTTCAAACGGTTTTCGTTCACTAACATGGTTTGTTGTTTGATCCAGTCGGCCCATGCTTGCTTGCTCACACTTTCCCAAATGCGCTTACCCAACTCACCTGGGTACGGTGGCAAATCGAGGCCCTCTGCTTCGGTGCCGAGTTTGATGCATTGAACGGTGCGTGACATGTGTGTGCTTCTCTGTGATGAAGATAAAAAACGAAAGACAAGACTGTAGCAATGTTTAGATCACCTTGAAGTGGTGCGTTCCATCGCGGGCCAGTTGATCGACCAAGCCAAATTCCCAATCCAAGTAACCCTGCATGGCCTCCACGGGGTTGTTGGTGCCTTCATACGGGCGGCGGTAACGGTCCACGCGCTCGACGGCCATTTGGTGGTCGCCAGTTTGCAGCTTGCCACCCTTAGCTAGCCAAGCGGCGTTGCCGCCGTCGAGCCACACCACGTCCACGCCCTTTTTGACAGAGGCTTGCACGTCGGCGCATGCAAAGCGCGACACACTGCCGTTTTGGCAGGTCAGCACATAACGGTGGCCTTTGTGGGCAGCGGAGAGCGAGTCTTTCAACTGTGTGCGCAACACCCACCATGCGCTGTGGATGTGGCCTTGGACGTATTGGGCGCTGGTGCTGAAGTCCAGCACCACGGTGTGGCTGTTGCGGTCAGCCAGCCAAGCTTTGACTTGGGCAGCCTTCACAGCGGTCACTTTGCCTTGCGGCTCAGGCAAGCGCAGATGCGGTACGTCGGTGTGTTTGAAATCTTCGGCTGTGAGGCCTGTTACCACATACACCTCCCAACCCATTTGGGCCAACCAAGAGGCGCTCATGTGGGCGCGTGTGCCATCGGTGTCGCACAGCACCAAGCGTGCGCCACGCACAGCGGCTTGGTGGTCGGTCTCTTGCACCAGTTGGCCACCGGGGGCATTGCGTGCGCCTGCCACATGGCCTGCGGCGTACTCTTGGGGCGTGCGAACGTCAAACAAATAAGTGGTGCGTGTGTCATCGGCCAGCCAGGTGTTGAGTTCGTCCATGCGCACGCGCTTCACGCCTGCACGCATCGCCACGGCAAAGGCGCTGGCGGCGGCCTTGATGCGGATGGCGTCATCCACTTCAGGAAAATGGTCGCTTGCACCCTTGACCAGTTCTTGGCCCGCAAGCGTCCAGCCTATCGTGCCGTTGCGCAGCGCGCTGACGGGGTTGGGAATGCCAGAGTTGATGAGCGACTGCGTGCCAATGATGCTGCGTGTGCGCCCCGCACAGTTGACGATGATGCGTGTGGCGGCATTCGGCGCAAGGGCCCGCGCACGCAACACAAGCTCAGCCCCAGGTACGCTGATGCCGCTGGGAATGCTCATGGTTTGATACTCGTCAAAGCGGCGTGCGTCCATCACCACCACATCGGCTTTGGCATCAATCAGTGCTTTCACTTCTTGCGCCGAGAGCGACGGGGTGTGGCGCTTGGATTCCACCAACTCGCCAAACGATTTGCTGGGCACGTTGACATCGCGGAACACTTCACCACCGGCATCTTGCCAGCCTTGCAGGCCACCGCTGAGCAGGTGCACATGGGTGTAGCCCATGCGCTTCAAGATGCGAGCCGCAGGCAGGGCCAGGTCGTCGCCATTGAAGGCCTTGCCGTACACCACGATGAAGGTGCTGAGGCGCGGGATGCGCGTCCATGCATCGGCTTCAATGCGGCCCAGTGGCAGGTTAGCTGCAAACAACGGGTGGCATTGGGCAAAGGGGTCTTCCTCGCGCACATCCAGGATGGCAATTTCTTGGCGCTGCAGCAGGGTTTCGCGCACGTGGGCAAACGAAGCGAAGGGGAACTCACCTGTGGTGAGTGGCAACTCATCCGGCGCTTCCACTTTGGCATTGCTGTAGCCCGACACAAAGTCTTTCACCGTGCCGTCCTCATGAAACACATGGCGGCTGACTTTGCCAATGTTCGCCCCATAGACATGGATGCTGATCGAGGTTTGGTCGGCAAAGGCGTTCCACACCCGGTGCACGTCGCCGATGGTGGGCGACACGGCTTCTACATCGCCGGCCTCTAGGCGGTTTTGCTCACCGCTGGGTAGCCAATGACCTTGGGCGTTTTTGGCAAAGGGTTGGCACAGCTCTGCGCCGCGCAACATGCCGATTAAGCCCCACACCGTATGGTCGTGGATGGGTGTGGCTTGACCGGGACCCCACACAAAGCTCACCACCGAAAAGCGGTCATCGGGGTCGGCGTAGAGCAAGAATTGTTGATAGCGCTCTGGGTTAGGCTGTGCGAATTCGTTGGGCAGCCAATCGTCATGGGCCACCAAGTCAGCCAACAGAGTTTTGCCACTTGCCAAAATGGCGGCTTCGTCGGAAGTGGCTGTCAGCAGGGCGTCGAGTTGGGTAAAGAACGTAAATAGTCGTGGTGTTTCAGCGAGCTGGAGTGTCCGAAGTGTCATGGCTTGTCTCTGGTTTTTTGGCACTTTAGCCATGGCGATATTGTTTCACAGCGACAATCCAAACTTGCCACTTTGGAGAGTCAAATGCTTGTAAAACTTTTGGACGCACCCCACCGTGTTTGGTGGTTCGTCTTGCTGGTCTGTGTTGGCCTGTTGTCGTTTGGCATGTATTTGCAACATGGGGTGGGCTTGGTGCCTTGCCCGATGTGCATTGTGCAGCGCTACGTCATGGTGTTGATGGCCTTTGTTGCTCTGTTGGGTGCGTGCTTGCCTGGGCGCAAATCAGCCCTCATCACAGCTAGCTGCTTGGTGGTGTTGGCCGGTGGCGGAGCTTATGTAGCGGCACGTCAAACGTGGCTGCAGTGGTACCCACCTGAGGTGGTGTCGTGTGGTCGCGACTTCTACGGCATGATCGAAACTTTCCCACTTCAGCGCGCCATTCCCATGATCTTCAAAGGTGGCGGCGATTGCAGCCAGGTTGACTGGACTTTCTTGGGCGGCTCGATTGCCAACTGGTCGTTTGTGGCCTTTGTGGGCTTGTGTGCCTTGGCGCTCGTCACCACGTTGCGCATATTGCGCCCGCAGTCGACGGCCGTTTCGGTAGGCAGCGACGCCTGAGTTGCATCGGTGTTAACAACCAAACGGGGCTTGTGAGCCCCGTTTGTCATTACAGCTTTTTGACCAACACCAAGCTCCTGCGGTCCCAGTTGTATTTGCGCTTGCGGGCTTCGGGCAGCCAGTCGGGATCGACTTGCACAAAGCCGCGTTTCAAGAACCAATGTTTGGCGCGTGTGGTGAGCACAAAAATGCTGCTCAGCCCTTTGTTGCGAGCGCGGTGTTCGACGCGTTTGAGCACCTTCTCACCATCGCCCTGACCTTGCGATTGGGGTGACACGGTGAGAGCCGCCATCTCACCGGTTTGGGCTTCGGGGTAGGGGTAGAGGGCAGCGCAGGCAAAGATCACGCCGTCGTGGTCGATGACGGTGTATTGACCAATGTCGCGTTCAATTTCGTTGCGGTCACGTTTCACGAGTGAACCATCGTTCTCAAACGGCTCAATGAGTTGCAAGATACCGCCCACGTCTTCGTGCGTGGCTTCACGCAACTCTTCGAGCTTTTCGTCCACCACCATCGTGCCAATGCCGTCATGCATGTAGACCTCTAGCAAGAGCGAACCATCCACTGCAAAAGGCAAAATGTGGCTACGCTCCACGCCCGTCTCACAGGCTTTGACGCAATGCTGCAAGTAAAACGCAATGTCAGATGGGTTGGTGGTGTGGGGCAGGGTGGCCAACAGCTTTTTGGCGGCGTCCAACGGCAGCTCGGTGTCGATTGGGTTGTCTTCGCTGGCGGGCTCTGCGGGGTTGATGCGGATGCCCGGGGTCTCGGTGACAAAAATCAGCTTGTCCGCTTGCAGCGCCGTGGCCACTGAAGTGGCCACTTCTTCCATGGTCAAGTTAAACGCTTCACCGGTGGGCGAGAAGCCAAAGGGCGAGATCAACACCATGGAGCCCGCGCTCAGCGTTTGGGTGATACCGGCGACGTCCACCTTGCGCACCAGACCTGAGTGTTGGAAGTCCACACCGTCCAAGATGCCCACGGGGCGAGCCGTGATGAAGTTGCCAGAAATCACGCGCACCGTGGCACCCGCCATGGGCGTGTTGGGCAGGGCTTGGCTGAAGGCGGCTTCAATCTCGTAGCGCAACTGACCGGCGGCTTCTTGCGCGCAGTCAAGGGCCACGCCGTCGGTGATGCGCATGCCGTGTGAATAGTGGGGCACATGGCCTTTGGCCAGCAGTTGCTCATTCACCTGTGGGCGAAAACCGTGCACCAACACAATGCGCACGCCCATGCTTTGGATAAGCGCCAAGTCCTGCGCCAAGTTGGGCAGTTTGCCCGCTTCAATCGCCTCGCCGGCGATACCAACCACAAAGGTCTTGCCGCGGTGCATGTGAATGTAGGGCGCGACTGAACGGAACCATGGCACAAAGGTGAAGTCAAAAACAGCGGACATGTGGGTGGTTGGGTGGCGTGTAAGTGTGTGGACGACCTCAGGCGGGCCGGACGGGGATAATTGCGGATTGTCCATCATGTCAGCGCCTGTTTTGTCCACGTTCGTTCCCCTTCAGATTGAATTCCCAGAATCGTTGCCTGTCTCGGCCAGACACGAGGAAATCATGGCTGCCATGCAGGCGCATCAGGTCATCATCGTGTGCGGCGAAACGGGCTCTGGCAAAACCACGCAGTTGCCCAAAATGGCGCTTGCTCTGGGCAGAGGGCAAGGGCGCGAATTGGGGTCCAACCCTAACCCTGGTCAGCGCAAGCAAATCATCGGTCACACCCAGCCCCGCCGTATCGCCGCCAGCTCGGTGGCCAAGCGCATTGCCGAAGAGCTCAAAACCCCGCTGGGCGATGTGGTGGGTTTCAAGGTCCGTTTCCAAGACCGCCTGAGCAAAGACGCGTCGGTCAAGCTCATGACCGACGGTATTTTGTTGGCCGAGACGCAAAACGACCCACTGCTCAAAGCCTACGACACCATCATCATTGACGAGGCCCACGAGCGCAGCCTGAATATCGACTTTCTGCTCGGGTACTTGCGCGAAATCTTGCCGCGCAGGCCCGATCTGAAAATCATCGTCACCTCGGCCACGATTGATGCAGATCGTTTTGCGCAGCACTTTGCGTCAGCCAAAGGGCCAGCGCCGGTACTGATGGTGTCGGGCCGTACATTCCCGGTAGAGATGCGCTACCGCCCGTTTGAAGAAAAGCGCGATTACGACCTGAACAATGCCATTGCCGACAGCGTGAACGAGCTGTGGAGCAACCCATCGCAGCAAGGCGACATCTTGGTGTTCTTGCCGGGCGAGCGCGAAATTCGCGAAGCGGCCGATCATTTGCGTGCCCACCTGAGCCACAGCCCCGTCATGCGCAGCGCCGAGGTGCTGCCCTTGTTTGCGCGGCTCTCCACCGCCGAGCAAGACCGTGTGTTTGACACACGCGGTGGACGCCGCATCGTGCTGGCCACCAACGTGGCCGAAACCTCGCTCACTGTTCCTGGTATTCGCTATGTGATTGATGCAGGCACGGCGCGCGTCAAGCGCTACAGCTGGCGCAGCAAGGTGGAGCAGCTCATGGTCGAGCCCATCAGCCAAGCCGCAGCCAACCAACGCGCTGGCCGTTGCGGCCGTGTGGCCAACGGCATTTGCATTCGCTTGTATGACGAGGTGGATTTCAACGGTCGAACCAAATTCACCGACCCTGAAATTTTGCGCAGCTCACTCGCAGGCGTGATATTGCGCATGAAGTCGCTGCACTTGGGCAACGTGGAGCAGTTTCCGTTTCTCGAAGCGCCACGCCCCAAAGCGATTGCCGACGGCTACCAATTGCTGAGCGAGTTGGGTGCGGTGGATGACGACAACGAACTCACGCCGATGGGTCGTGAGTTGTCTAAGCTACCGCTCGACCCCCGCGTGGGTCGCATGATTTTGGAAGCGCGTGACCGTAACGCTTTGGACGAAGTGCTCATCATTGCCTCGGCCCTCAGTGTGCAAGACGTGCGCGATCGCCCGATGGAAGCGCAAGCTGCGGCCGACCAAGCCCATGCCAAGTTTGACGACGATCGCAGTGAATTCAGCGGCTACCTCAACTTGTGGAAGTGGCTAGAAAATTCGCACGGTGGAAAAAATAACGAACACAAGCTGAGCAACCGCCAATACGAAGCCTTGTTGCGCCAAAACTTCATCAATGTGCGCCGTGTGCGCGAATGGCGCGACACGCACACCCAGCTGCTGACGGTGGTGACCGAGCACAAATGGCGCATCAACACCTTGCCTGCCAGCTACGACCAACTCCACTTGTCGATGTTGGCGGGTTTGCTAGGTAACGTGGGCTGCAAGCTGGAAGACGACGAGGCGTATTTGGGTGCACGGGGGATTA
>CAJBHE010000068.1 GCA_903952885.1 uncultured Burkholderiales bacterium | reverse complement strand
GCAGGCACTAAGAACGACACGTTCAAGATGTGCAATTGGTCTGGCAAGATTTGCTCAGCAAATCGACCTTCAAAACTCATGATGGAGTCAAACGCAAACGAGCCGCAAATCAGCGATGCCATACCAGGACTTTCAAAAAATTAAGGATAAAAAACAAAGGCGCGAAAACCGATGACGCGTTGACTCACTTTGTCATCTAAGTCAAAGTTCAAGGTCGAGCGTACATCGCGCAAAGCTTGCACATGGTCTTTGCCCGACAACTCGTCGGCGGTGAACACGCGGCGCACCAAGACTTGGTCTTGCAAATCGGTCAGGGTCAACTCCAAAGCTGGCATAGCAACAGGGTGGTGCTGCGTGTTTTTCAAGCGCAGCTGCACGGTGTAGCCGCCCTGTGGATTCTCGGTGAAGCTGCTGCTTTCAATCAGCACCGCCTCGGGCTCACGCGGCCAAGTCACTTCACAGGAACACAGTACCGATAGCAAGGGGCGCAAAGCGGGCTCTTCAGCCGCCAACCAATTTCGTTGCGCCACCACACACTGCATGAGCAACGCTAACACCAACGCACCAGCAACGATCAGCCACCTCAAAGGTAAAACTGCATCCGTGTTTTCAACAGGCGCTGTATTGACAGGAGTAGGCTCGACCTCATAGGCAGCAACCACAGGAGCCATCGCGGCGCGAAACAGCGAAGGCGCATCTGCACTGGACAAAGGTGCTGCTGGAATATCAGGAGGCGTTTCAAAATGCAGCGCTGCCTCAAACACATGCGAGCAGCGGCCACATCGCACCCAACCCTTGGCCAGCTCAAGCTGTTGGGGCGACACCTTGAAGGCGGTATCGCATTGGGGGCAGTGGGTGATGTGCATGTCAGCAGTGAGCGGTCATCAAAATCCAGCCGTCTTCTGTGTCGCTCACTTGCAGTGAGCAATACGGCGCGTAAGCGTCTTGGAGCTCTTGGGCTTGTCGCTCAAGAATACCCGCCAACACCAAGTGTCCGCCTGCGGCCACATGGCTGCGCAACAGCGGTGCCAACACCTTGAGCGGCGTGGCCAAGATGTTGGCCAACACAGTTTGGTAATGGCCTGCGGCTTTGTTGGGCAAGCCCGCGTTCAAGCGCACGTGGTTGGCATCGGCATTGAGCACCGTGGCCGTCACCGCTGCGTCGTCAATGTCGACCGCATCAATGTTGTTGGCACCATGCAGAGCCGCTCCAATAGCCAAAATGCCAGAGCCGCAACCGTAGTCAAGCACGCGTTGGTTGGCCACATCGTGGGTGGCAATCCAACGCAGGCACATGCGGGTGGTGGGGTGAGTGCCCGTGCCAAATGCCAGACCAGGGTCTAGGCGAATCACTTGTTTGGCTTGCTCAGGTGGCTCATGCCAAGTGGGCACAATCCAAAACTCGGGCGTGATCTCGACTGGCGCAAATTGCGACTGCGTCAAACGCACCCAATCTTGGTCGGCCACAGGCTGAATGCCCAACACTTGGCAGTCAGCAAAGAAGTCTTGGAGGGCCAACAAACGCGACGCGTCCTTGGCTGTCGCCTCTTCGGAAAACAAGGCCACGATGCGCGAACGCTTCCAGCCTTCTTTGGGCGGCGGCATGCCAGGCTCGCCAAACAAGGCTTGCTCGGCATCGGTTTGTGCATCGGCGTCTTCGACGGACACACTCAAAGCGTCGAGTGCATCCAGTGCCTCGCAAACAGCTTCCACGCTGTCTTCGGGGCACATCAGCCGCAGCTCAAACATCAGCGCTTGTGAGCAGCGAGCCACTCTTCCAAATAGTGAATATTGGTGCCACCCGCCATGAACTTAGCGTCCACCATCAGCTCGCGGTGCAGCGGGATGTTGGTGTTGATGCCTTCCACCAAAGTTTCGTTCAAAGCGGTGCGCATGCGTGCCAAAGCTTCGTCACGAGTATCGCCGTGAACAATGATCTTGCCGATCATCGAGTCGTAGTGGGGCGGCACATAGTAGTTGGTGTAAATGTGGGAATCCACACGCACGCCTGGGCCACCGGGCGCGTGCCACATGGTGATGCGACCTGGCGACGGGATGAACTTGAACGGATCTTCCGCGTTGATGCGGCACTCGATGGAATGGCCGCGCACTTGGATGTCACGCTGCAGGAACGGCAGCTTCAAACCAGCCGCCACCATGATTTGCGTTTTCACGATGTCCACGCCGGTGATGTATTCGGTCACGGGGTGTTCCACCTGCACGCGAGTGTTCATTTCGATGAAATAAAACTCGCCGTTTTCGTACAAAAACTCAAACGTGCCAGCGCCGCGGTAGTTGATTTTTTTACAAGCTGCGGTACAACGTTCACCGATCTTTTCAATCAACTTGCGTGGAATACCGGGTGCAGGCGCTTCTTCGATCACTTTTTGGTGGCGGCGTTGCATGGAGCAATCGCGCTCACCTAAATACACCGCGTTCTTGTGCTTGTCAGCCAAGATTTGAATTTCGATGTGGCGTGGGTTTTGGAGGAACTTCTCCATGTAGACCGCTGGGTTGCCAAAAGCAGTGCCGGCCTCAGCCTTGGTCATGGCCACCGCGTTGATCAAGGCAGCTTCGGTGTGCACAACACGCATACCGCGACCACCGCCACCGCCAGCGGCTTTGATGATGACGGGATAGCCAACGCTCTTGGCAATGCGCTTGATAGCCGCAGGGTCATCTGGCAACTCACCTTCGGAGCCGGGCACGCAAGGCACGCCTGCTTTGATCATGGCTTGCTTGGCCGACACTTTGTCACCCATGATGCGGATGGATTCAGCGGTTGGGCCAATGAACTGGAAGCCGCTTTTTTCAACGCGCTCAGCAAAGTCGGCGTTTTCGCTCAAGAAACCGTAGCCCGGGTGAATGGCTTCAGAGTCAGTCACTTCGGCCGCAGCAATGATGGCAGGCATGTTGAGGTAGCTCAGGGCCGATGATGCAGGGCCAATACACACGGCTTCGTCAGCCAACTTGACGTACTTGGCGTCACGGTCAGCTTCTGAATAGACCATCACCGCTTTGACACCCAGCTCGCGGCAGGCGCGTTGAATGCGCAGGGCGATTTCGCCACGGTTGGCGATCAGGATTTTTTTAAACATGAACGACTCGCCCCTTATTCAATGATGAATAGGGGTGCGCCGTATTCCACAGCCTGGCCGTTTTCAGCCAAGATTTTGGTGATGGTGCCAGCCTTGTCAGCTTCGATCTCGTTCAAGATCTTCATGGCTTCAATGATGCAGATGGTCTCGCCTTCTTTGACCTGTTGACCGACTTCGGCAAACGATTTGGCACCCGGGCTGGATGAGCGGTAAAAAGTACCCACCATCGGCGAGTTGACGGTGTGACCAGTCGGTACGGCTTCGACCACAGGAGCTGCAACAGGCGCTGGGGCAGCGGCCACAGGCGCGGCCATTGACATGGGTGCAGCCATTTGCGTCACCATCGCTACTGGGGCGGGTGCACTCTTAACGATACGGACCGTGCCTTCTGCCTCGGTGATTTCGAGTTCAGACACATTGGAGTCAGACACCAGGTCAATCAACGTCTTGAGTTTTCGCAAATCCATAACTACATCCTATTTGTTGTAAATAAGCAGCTAATTTACACCAATTTACAAATCATAGACTGTTAAAACTACCTAGACCGCCCATTTTCTGATGTCCTCAGGGCTTAATTTACCCATTTTTCTTTGCATCAGTTGCCCTTGGGCATCCAACACCACCGTGAAAGGCAAGCCGCCCACCTCGTTGCCAAGCAATTTGCCCAGCTCTGTCCCGTTCAGTCCCGCCAAGCCAATCTTGTAACTGACTGGAAATTGACCCATGAACTGGCGTACACGGCTAGGTTGGTCAATCGCCAAACCCAGGACTTGCCAACCATTCTTTTGATTTTGACGGAAGAAGACGTCAATTAATGGCATTTCCTCCACACAGGGCGTGCACCATGTGGCCCAAAAGTTGACCGCCAAGGGACGCCCTTGAAATGAAGACATGGGCAAAGATTCACCAGCGGGCGTGTCAAACTCAGCCGCCCAAAAATCTCGCATCACCTCCGCCGAGATGCCATTCGCCTCTAGCCCAGCTTGTCGTTGCCAAGCCACGCCAGCGCCTGCGAGAGCCGCTAGCGCCGCCACGCCTGCATACATAGCCTTACGTCTATTTGCATTGATCGTCATTCAAATTCCTTCATCAACTTATTTAATGCCGCCAAATCTCCGCGATACGTCCTGCCTTGCCCGTCAGGCTTCAAGGCACCGCGCAGATCGTCTAAGTCATAAATCATCAGGTGAACCAACACTTTTTGCGTCAAACCTGGACAAGTGCACACAATGCTCAACGCATCCACAGCCTCGCCTTGGAAACCCTGAACCGTGCTGACCTCATAGCGCACTTGGTGGTCTATGAGGCTAATTTCAGCTGATTTGGAGTCATCACAAAACAACTGCAGGTAAATGTCTGACAAACCGGTGGCCGTGCCCCGCCACACCGCGCCGCCCAAATGCGGCCTGAAGGCCGCCATTCGCGCCATCCACACCGCGGCCAGCTCGCGCAAGGCTTTGAGTTCGGCGGGCTGGGTATCGGCGCAAAAAAGCTCGAGGTACTCGCGCACCGCATCTTCGACTTGGTCGTTGTTGGGCAGCTGCGCACGGGCGTTCAGGCCCAGCTGCTTGACCGCGCGACGTTTGGCAGGGCCATATTCCAGCCCCTCTTCAACCACCATGCGGGCAGCCGTGGCTGCAATTTCTTCTTGAACTGTATTCATACAGGGCGTGATTGTGGGGCCGCCCAGAGCCGCTCGCTCAAAACCCGCTGAAACACCCTCCTAAAATGGGTAGATGCACATACATATTTTGGGAATTTGCGGCACGTTCATGGGTGGACTGGCGGCATTGGCGCGTGAAGCGGGCCACAAGGTCACAGGTTGCGATGCGGGGGTCTATCCACCCATGAGCGATCAACTGCGCAGCCTTGGCATTGAACTGATTGAAGGTTTTGGCGCTGAACAAACCCAACTCAACCCCGATGTGTACGTAATAGGCAACGTGGTGTCGCGCGCCCGCCTAGCCGATGGTGCGCCTAAGTTTCCACTGATGGAAGCCATTTTGGAAAGCAGCGCAAACTACACCAGCGGCCCGCAATGGCTGGCCGAGCACGTGTTGCACCATCCCAGCCAACCCCGCCATGTGCTGGCCGTGGCAGGCACACACGGCAAAACCACCACCACATCAATGTTGACTTGGATTCTTCAAGCTGCGGGTTTAGAGCCTGGCTTCTTGGTGGGCGGCGTGCCCATGAACTTTGGCGTGTCGGCGCGCTTGGGTCGTTTGAGTTCCGAGGCAGATGTGGCCGTGCACAAACGCACGCCTTTCGTGATTGAAGCGGACGAATACGACACCGCCTTCTTCGACAAGCGCAGTAAGTTTGTGCACTACCACCCCCGCACTGCGATTCTGAACAACCTCGAGTTCGACCACGCCGACATCTTTGACAACCTTGCCGCCATCGAGCGCCAGTTCCACCACTTGGTACGTACCGTACCCGGCAGCGGCCGCGTGGTGGTCAACGCCGACGAAGATAGCTTGCAACGCGTGTTGGACCAAGGCTGCTGGAGCGGCTTAGCCAAGTTTGGCGTAAGCGCCAACGCGACGGGCTTGAATGGCCCAGATGGCTGGTCTGTCAAAGGCGAGCCCGACAACTTTGCGGTGTTGCACCAAGGCCAAGAAGTGGGCCGCGTGCAGTGGGATATCACAGGCGTGCACAACCAACTCAACGCCTTGGCCGCCATCGCCGCCGCCGAGCACTTGGGCGTTTCGCCTGCGCAAGCCGCCGCCTCATTGACCAAGTTTCAAAACGTGCGCCGCCGCATGGAAGTGCGTGGAACTGTGCCACGCGCGGGCGGAGACATCACGGTCTACGACGACTTCGCGCACCACCCCACCGCCATTCGTACCACGGTGGACGGCCTGCGTCGCAAAGTGGGTGCTAACGCGCGCATCTTGGCGGTGTTTGAGCCGCGCAGCAACACGATGAAGCTGGGCACGATGAAGTCGCAACTGCCTTGGAGTTTGGAAGACGCCGATCTGGCGTTTTGCCATTCGGGTGGTTTGGACTGGGACGCGGAGGAAGCTTTGTTGCCCATGGGAACGCGGGCTTCTGTGGCAGGCTCGGTGGATGAAGTCATTGAACAAGTGGTGGCTGCTGCGCGGGCGGGTGACCACGTGCTGTGCATGAGCAATGGAGGTTTTGGCGGGATTCACGCTAGGTTGTTGGCGGCTTTGACTGGGTAAGCTCTTTCGTCTAGATCTCGCTCGGTCGCCTGCTTTTAGTCGCAGTTCGAGAATACTGCAGGTACACCAATTTGTAGGCATGAAGTTTTTAGTACACCCAAACGCCGAGAGCGCGGTATCTGATTTGGCGCCATCACGGCCCGCAGGGACGTTAAGCCAAGTCAGATACCGCGCTCTCGGCGCATCCGTCATCGAAACGAAACGAAGCAAGGCCAAACCAACCCAGCTCCGAATCAACCAAAAATCACGAACGCTGACGACGCGCCACCACAGCCTTAGACAAAACGTCCAACGAAGCCACAGAGTCGTTCCAATCCAAACACGCATCGGTGATGCTCTTGCCGTATTCCAGCTGAGACACATCGTCTTTGCCTGGCGTGAACTTCTGAGCACCACCCAAAATATGGCTCTCAATCATCACGCCAAACACTTGGTGTGAACCACCGCTGATTTGATCTGCAATGTCTTTGGCCACCACCAGCTGACGCTCGTGCTGCTTGCTGCTGTTGGCGTGGCTGCAATCCACCATCAACGAGGCTGGCAACTTGGCTTTGGCCAACTCTTCGCAGGCGGCCGTTACGCTGGCTGCGTCGTAGTTTGGGGCTTTGCCGCCGCGCAAAATGACGTGGCAGTCCTTGTTGCCCTTGGTTTGCACAATCGCAACTTGGCCATTTTTGTGAATCGACAAGAAGTGATGCGCACCGGCAGCAGCTTGGATGGCGTCGGTCGCAATTTTTATGTTGCCGTCGGTGCCGTTCTTAAAGCCAATCGGCGCAGAAATGCCCGAAGCCAATTCACGGTGCACTTGGCTCTCTGTTGTACGCGCACCAATCGCGCCCCACGAAATCAGGTCGCCAATGTATTGCGGGCTGATGGCGTCCAAGAACTCGCTGCCTGCGGGCAGACCGAGGCGGTTGATTTCAATCAGCAACTGACGTGCGATGCGCAGACCTTCGTCAATGCGAAAGCTCTCATCCAAGTAGGGGTCATTGATCAAACCCTTCCAGCCCACAGTGGTACGTGGCTTTTCGAAGTACACACGCATCACAATTTCAAGCGTATCGGCGTATTTTTCGCGCAGCGGCTGCAAGCGACGTGCATAGTCAATCGCGGCAGCGGGATCGTGGATGGAGCATGGGCCAATCACCACCAGAAGACGGTCGTCTTTGCCATGCATGATGTCATGAATGGTTTTACGGGTCTTGGTGATCAGCTTCTCCACGGGAGTGCCCTGAATGGGGAAGAAGCGAATTAAATGTTCAGGAGGAGGCAGCACGGTGATGTCCTTGATACGTTGGTCGTCGGTTTGACTGGTGTTTTCAACGTGGCTTGGATAACTGGTGTTCGTTTTCATGGTCTCGTCCTGAAGTTTGAAAAAAGGGATGAAAAATTTGGCAAAAAAAAACCGCCGGGAGATCCGGCGGTTGGTTTGGAGTTCAGATCGTTTGGGCTACGTTCAGATCTCTCGACCGCCGTGGGGGCGTGAGATAAAGAAGAAAGCAAAATAAAAACGGTTCGAACTCATGAATTGGAATGTATCACAAGGTATGTGGCAGTTTTCTGACAAAGCGCTGAGGTTTACAAGAGGCAATAACTCTGCGACCAACGCTGGCACGTCAAAGTCATTTACGCCGTTCCACCGACCGTCAGACCATCAATGCGCAAAGTCGGCTGCCCCACTCCCACTGGAACGCTTTGACCCTCTTTGCCACAGGTGCCCACACCCGGGTCGAGCTTCATGTCGTTCCCGATCAAGCTCACGCGTGTCAGCGCATCGGGGCCATTGCCCACCAAGGTGGCGCCTTTGACGGGGTATTGAATCTTGCCGTTTTCCACCCAATACGCCAACGAAGTGGAGAACACAAACTTGCCCGAAGTGATGTCCACTTGACCGCCACCAAAGTTGACGGCGTACAAACCCTTCTTGAGGCTGGACACAATTTCTTCTGGCGATCTGTCGCCACCCAACATGTAGGTGTTGGTCATGCGCGGCATGGGCACATGGGCGTAGCTTTCGCGACGGCCATTGCCCGTGGGCTTGACGCCCATCAATCGAGCGTTCATGTTGTCTTGGATGTAACCCTTCAAAATGCCGTCTTCAATCAGCACATTGCTTTGGCTGGGGTTACCTTCATCGTCCACATTGATTGAACCACGGCGGTCTGGGATGGTGCCGTCGTCCAGCACGGTCACGCCTTTGGCGGCCACGCGTTGGCCAATGCGGCCACTGAACGCGCTTGAGCCTTTGCGGTTGAAGTCGCCCTCTAAGCCGTGGCCAATCGCTTCGTGCAACAAGATACCCGGCCAGCCCGAGCCCAGCACCACGCTCATTTCGCCCGCAGGGGCTGGGCGTGCATCGAGGTTGGTGAGGGCGCATTGCACGGCTTCGTCCACATAGCTTTGCGCCAGCACATCGTCAAAGTGACCCAAGCCAAAGCGGCCACCGCCGCCGGCGGAGCCCACTTCGCGTCGGCCATTTTGCTCAGCAATCACGGTCACGCTCAGGCGGACCAGTGGGCGCACATCGGCTGCCAAGGTGCCATCGGCACGTACCACCATCACCACGTCGTATTCGCTGGCCAAACCGGCCATGACTTGAATCACGCGCGGATCTTTGGCGCGGCCCATTTGTTCAATACGGCCCAACAGCTCGACCTTTTCAGTGCTGTTGAGGGAGGCGATGGGGTCTAAGCCGCCATACAAAGAACGGCTAGACGCCACCTTGCGCGTGGCCACTTTGACGCGGCCACCTTTGGCCGCAGCGCCAATCGTACGCACGGTACGTGCAGCGTCCATCAAAGAAGCTTTGGAAATATCGTCTGAATAAGCGAAAGCGGTTTTTTCGCCGCTCACAGCACGCACACCTAAGCCTTGGTCGATGCTGAAAGAGCCTGTTTTGACAATGCCCTCTTCCAGGCTCCAACCCTCTGAGCGGGTGTATTGAAAGTACAAATCGGCTTCATCAACTTTGTGCGCTTTGATCTCGGTCAAGGTTTTAGCCAAGTCGGTCTCGTCCAGACCAAAAGGCTCTAACAACAGTTGACGGGCAATGCCCAATCGCTCAAGGGTGGGTTCACGTGAAATCATGGAGGAATTATGACTGCACCAATTGCTTAGCCTTAGCGACCGACATCAATATCCCTAAGCCCAAGCCCAGGGTCACCATGGCCGTGCCGCCGTAGCTGATGAACGGCAATGGAACCCCCACCACCGGCAGCATGCCGCTGACCATGCCCATGTTCACAAAGGCGTAGATGAAGAAGCTCAACGTCACGCTGCCGGCCAACAAGCGGGCAAACAACGTGGGGCCTTCCACTGCTATGGCCAGACCACGCAAAATCAAAAAGATGAAAGACGCAATCAACATCAAGTTACCAATCAAACCAAACTCTTCACCAAACGCAGCAAACACAAAGTCGGTCGTGCGTTCAGGAATGAAGTCCAAATGGGTTTGCGTGCCTTGCATAAAGCCTTTGCCCCAAAAGCCTCCCGAACCTATGGCAATCATGCCTTGGATGATGTGAAAGCCTTTGCCCAAGGGGTCTCGCGACGGGTCTAACAAAGTACAAATGCGCTGCTGTTGGTAGTCGTGCAAGATGGGCCAACGAAAACCATCAGCACACAAAGTGGGTTCGAACCACACGACCATACCCACGCCAATCAAGCCCATGATGATGGGTGGAACGATGAGCCACCAACTCAAGCCCGCAAAAAAGATCACAGCCAAGCCCGCCGACAGCACCAAAATGGCAGTGCCTAAATCTGGCTGACGCATGATCAATCCAACAGGCATCAAGAGCAACATGCCAGCCACAAAGAAGTCAAGGGGCCGCAATTGGCCTTCGCGCTTTTGAAACCACCAAGCCAGCATCAGCGGCATGGCAATTTTCATGATTTCGCTGGGCTGAATGACGATGCCAATGTTGAGCCAACGCCGAGCGCCCTTTTTGGTCAAGCCAAACAAAGCAACAGCCACCAGCAAGGCTACCCCCACGGTGTAAATCGGCACAGCAAACGCCATCAAGCGCTGCGGTGGTATCTGAGCCACCACAAACATGATAAAACCTGCAATCAGCATGTTGCGACCATGGTCAAAGAAGCGCGCACCATTGGCAAAACCGGACGAATACATCGTCAGCAAGCCCGCGCAGGCCAACAAAAACATACCAAAGGCCAAAGGACCATCAAAACCTTTGAGCAAGGGTCTTAGTCTTTGGAACGGGCTGGGTTTGTGAATGACGGTGGACATGAGTCTGATTATCCACTGCTAGCATTAGGCATGACCTTGCCTAACCTCCCTGCAGCCACGGATTTACCCACCACCCATGTGCTGTATTTGCATGGGTTTCGCTCCTCGCCTCAATCCATCAAAGCGCGGCAAGTGACGGCCGTCATGACCACGCAGTTTGCGCACATCACCTGGTGGTGTCCGCAGCTGCCGCCGTCGCCTAAAGCGGCTGCAGCCCTAATTGCAGAAGTTACTGCCACATGGCCTGCAAACCGCATGGCGGTGATGGGTTCATCGTTGGGCGGTTTTTACGCCACATGGCTGGCAGCCCAGCGGGGCTGCAAAGCGGTGCTGCTCAACCCCGCCATTCATCCAGCGCGAGACTTGGCTAAATACATTGGCGAACAAACCACTTGGCATGACCCAGCCGAGCGCTTTCACTTCGCGCCAGATTTTGTGGACGAACTTCGCGACTTGGAAGTCGGCCCTATGCCACATCCCGAGCGTGGCTGGGTGCTCATTGCCAAAGGTGACGAAGTGCTGGACTGGCGCGAAATGACAGCCCGCTACCCTGGCTCTCACCAATTGGTGATGGAGGGCGGCGACCATGCCCTGAGCAACTTTGAAACCTACCTGCCGCAAGTGCTGGAATTTCTACATTTGCAGCCTGCATCTTAGATTGCGCATGGGACAATGCCACGCATGTACGCATTGTTTGAAGACGCTGGAAAATTCCAGACGGGACGCATCCTCTCCGAAGCAGATAGCTCGGCCCAAATCGAGCTGGAATCCGGCAAACGGGTCAAAGTCAAGGCCGCCAATTTGTTGCTCAAGTTTGAGAAGCCCTCCCCCGCCGACCTGATGCGCGAAGCGCAAGCCTTGAGCGCAACCATCGAGCTCGACCTTGCTTGGGAATTTACCCCCGAAGACGAGTTTGGTTTTGCCGACCTTGCCCGCGAATACTTCAGCGCACAAGCCACCCTGACCGAACAAACTGCTGCGCTATTGCGCTTGTTCGAGGCACCCCACTACTTTCGCCGTGCTGGCAAAGGCCGCTTCAAGAAAGCCTCTGCCGAAGTGATTGCCCAAGCACTGGCAGGCATCGAAAAGAAAAAACAAATCCAAGCACAAATCGAAGGTTGGGCAACCGAGTTGGGCCAAGGTACGTGCCCTGCACCTATTCAAACGCAGCTCTACAAAATCTTGTTCAAGCCCGACAAGAACGCGCCCGAGTACAAAGCCGTCGTTGAGGCTGCTCGCGCCACACAAACAGCGCCTTTGGCCTTGTTGCAAAAAGCGGGTGCCATTAACTCGGCTTACCAGTTCCATTGGCAGCGCTTTTTGTTTGACAACTTCCCCAAAGGCACAAGCTTTCCTAACTTACAAGCGCCCGCCATTGCGGACGAGTTGCCATTGGCGAATGTCCAGGCCTATTCGATTGACGACTCACACACCACCGAGATTGACGACGCCTTGTCGGTGCAAGGTTTGGGCACGGGCAACATCACGTTAGGCATCCACATCGCTGCCCCCGCGCTGGCATTGAAGCCAGGCGACGCGATTGACCAGTTGGGCCGCAACCGCTTGTCAACCGTCTACATGCCGGGCTACAAAATCACCATGCTGCCCGACGCAGTGGTGCAAACCTACACCTTGCAAGAGGGGCGCGACTGCCCTGCGGTGTCGTTGTACGTCACGTTTGACGAAGCCACGCTCGCGCTGCAAAACACCGAAACGCGCGTGGAGCGTGTACCCATCGCCGCCAACTTGCGTCACGACCAGCTCGATAGCGTCGTCACCGAAGCTTGGCTGAACGACCACAGCTTCAAACACGCCGCTGGCGTGGTGGAACCCGCCATGCCACGCGCGCAACTCGCGTTTCTGTTCCGCTTGGCCCAACACCTCAAAGCCCAGCGCGAAGTGGTGCGCGGCAAGCCTGAGAACTTCAACCGCCCTGATTACAACTTCCGCTTGGTTGGTAACGATGGGCATGAGCCCAAAGGCGACGAGCAAGTACTAATTAGCATTCGCCAACGCGGTGCCCCCCTCGACTTGATGGTGGCCGAGGCCATGATTTTGGCCAACAGCACGTGGGGCAATTGGATGGCCGAGCTCGGCGTGCCGGGCATCTACCGCAGCCAAGCCAGCCTAATGCCCGGCGTCAAAGTGCGCATGGGCACCAAAGCTTTGCCGCATGCTGGCATTGGTGTACCCAGCTACGCGTGGAGCACCTCGCCGCTGCGCCGCTACACCGACCTAGTGAACCAATGGCAAATCATTGCTTGCGCCAAACATGGCAGCACGGCAGCCTTGGCTGCGCCGTTCAAACCCAAAAACACCGAGCTGTTTTCCATCATCTCCGCGTTCGATGGTGCGTACGGTGCCTACAACGCTTACCAAAACGGCATGGAGCGTTTCTGGACGCTGCAGTATTTGAAGCAACACCGCATCACTGAGCTCAGTGCCACCGTGTTCAAAGCATTCCCAGGCCAACCGCCCATGGCCCGTGCCGACGACCTGCCCTTGGTCTTGCCCGTGTTGGGTGGCGGTGACTTGCCACGCGGTGCACGCGTGCAGCTGCGCTTGAGCGAGGTGGACGACATCAGCCTCGACATCAGCGGCCATTTGCTGCACATCTTGGAGGCCGATACGCCCTCAAGCGGCGAGCAAACCGAAATGACAGACGACGAAGACGACACCGCAGCCGGCCCCATTGCTTTGGCGATGGATGTGAACGAGGCACCCACATCGGAAGGCCCAGCTGCGTGATGAGCTCGCGTGTGTCATGGAAGCATTGGTCAAGGCTGCAAAAAGCCTTGTTCATTTCGTTTGCCATACATGGCGCTTTGCTCACACTGCGCATCGCTGCGCCTGAGAGGTTTGACCGCCTGTTCAGCGACACACCGCTGGACGTGATTTTGGTCAACACCCGCGCCAAAGCAGATGCGCCCGACAAAGCCCAAGCTTTGGCGCAAACCCAGTTGGCTGGTGGCGGTGAACAAAAGACCGGACGCGCTGCCTCGCCCCTACCCGCGGCGGCCACCACCTCGGTGGGCGACATGGCCGAGTCCTTGCAGCGGCAAGTGGCCGCCATGCGCCAAGAGCAATCGCTGCTCTTGGCGCAAGTCAAAAACGTACTCGCGCAACTGCCACCCCCTCAGCCGCAAAAAACAAAAGCCGAACAAGACGCGGTAGCGCAAAAGCGACGTCAGTTGCTCAAACTCTTGGCCGAAATTGAAGAACGGATAAACCAAGACAACGCACGCCCCCGCAAGCATTACGTGAGCCCAGCAACCAAACAAGTGGCCTATGCGCTGTATTACGACGCGTTGCGCCGCAGAATTGAAGACCGTGGCACGCGCTACTTTCCTGCCACCAGCAGCGGACAAAAACTCTACGGCGAATTGACCATGATCATCACCGTCAACACAGATGGCCGCGTGTTGGCCACCGAAGTGGTGCAAAGCTCAGGCCAAGCTGACCTTGACCGTCGCGCCCAAGCGATTGCCACCGCGGCAGGGCCCTTTGGTGATTTCACCGAAGAGATGCGCAAACAAGCCGACCAACTGGCGGTGGTGTCGCGCTTCATCTTCAGCCGTGACAACACCTTGCAAACACGCGGCGGCGAAGCCGCCAAGTAACTCAATCAGCGCGCAACATGAAAACCTCACGCTTTCGCCCCTGGCTGCGCTGGCTGTTGCTTGTTTTGGTGGCCAGCTTGGGCCTGCAAGTTTTCTTCTTGGCACGTATCGCCGTCATGGCGCGTGTGGCGCCTGAGTCCACCTCGTTTGAGCGTTCAGAAGCATGGCGTATCGTCAGCACCCAAGACCGTTTGCGCTGGCGTCAAGACTGGGTGCCTTACAGCCAAATCTCCAACCATCTCAAGCGCGCCGTGATTGCCTCTGAAGACGACATCTTTGCTCAGCACGACGGCGTGCAATGGGCCGCCATCGAAAAAGCTTGGGCCAAAAATGCCAAGGCTGAATTACAAGCCAGCAAAAAAGCACAAGGTAAAGCAGCATCCAAAGTGGTGGGCGGCTCCACCATCACGCAGCAATTGGCCAAAAACTTGTTTCTGTCGGGTGAGCGCACCTTGATTCGCAAGGGCCAGGAGTTTGTGCTGACCGTGATGCTAGAAGCCGTGTTGGGCAAGCAGCGCATCTTGGAGATGTACCTCAACCATGTGGAATGGGGGGAAGGTATTTTTGGCGCAGAAGCGGCCGCGCAACATTACTTCCAAAAGCCAGCCTCGCAGCTGTCGGCTTGGGAGGCTGGCCGCTTGGCTGTCATGCTGCCGCGACCCAAGCATTACCAAAAGTTCCCGCAGTCTGACTACCTGTCGGGCCGTACTGAAATTATTCTGATGCGCATGGGCAGCGCACAACTGCCATAATGCGCATTCTTGGCATAGACCCCGGCCTGCGAATCACCGGTTTTGGTGTGGTGGAAAAGCACGGCAACCAGCTGCTTTATGTAGCCAGCGGCACAATCAAGACCAACAAAGAGGTCCAAGGCAATTTGGCTGAGCGACTGAAGGTGCTGTTTGATGGCATTCAAGAGGTGGTGGAGCGCTACACACCCGAAACATCCGCGGTGGAGATTGTGTTTGTCAACGTCAACCCGCAAGCCACCCTCTTGCTAGGCCAAGCACGCGGTGCATGCATCACCGCTTTGGCCACCTGTAACTTGCCGGTGGCCGAATACACCGCGCTACAAATGAAGCAAGCGGTAGCCGGTCACGGCCTGGCCAAAAAAGAACAAGTGCAAGAGATGGTCAAACGCTTGCTGAACCTACCGAGCCTGCCAGGGCCTGATGCAGCCGATGCACTGGGCATTGCCATCACGCATGCACATGCGGGTCATTCGATGGCTAAACTAGCAACAGCCACCGTACTGCAACGCAGCACAAGCGGCATGTACAAAGGCGGACGCAGTCGCTAGAAGCTGCTACTTTGTCATCGCTGAATCGCTGGCAAATTCAGCTCCACCAAGGCCCCGCCGCCTAAGGCATTGGTAATCGTCAAACTTCCACTGTGCATTTCCGCGATGGTTTTTGAAATCGATAAACCAACACCCAAACCATCGGCTTTGGTAGTCATAAACGGATGACCGACTTTGTCGCGCAAGAACTCATTCAAGCCTGGGCCACTATCACGCACACGTAATACCACGCTCTGCGGTTCTCGCTCTAGTGAGACAGTGATTCTTCGAACTTTTTCTGTTGACATGGCTTGAATAGCATTCCGATAAACATTGAGTACGATTTGCGATAACTGTATTTTGTCACCCATCACCACGCACTCGGTCTCATCAAAATCCCATTCAAACTGAATAGCCCATATCTTGATGTCATGCGATAGCAAAAGCTGAACATCACGAACCAACATCTTCATGTCGACAAGTTCATTCAGGCTTTGCGTTGGACGTATGAAATTGCGAATCCGCTCCACCAACTGAACCGTCCGATTTGCACTGCGTTCAACTTCGGCAACAGACTCGACAATTTCTTCAATGTTGACAGCGTCTTTTTGCAAACTGGATTTAATGGAATGGGTGTCCATCAAAATAGCCGTCAAAGGCTGGCTAAGTTCATGCGCAAACGAATATGACATTGCACCTAAAGTGCGTTGACGCTCTAGCTGTGCGATTTGCTCACCCAGGCGTACACTCTCATCTTGGCGCACACGCTCTGCTATTACCGCCATTTCCCGCTTGGCGGAGCTTTCAATGAACAGGCCTACAAATGCGAAGCTACCTAACACTGAAACCAAGACGCCACTAAATACAACCAAGAAGCTGTCAACACCTTGTGCCGTGGCATCTGGCTCTGTGTAGCCAAATGCAATTCGCACAATCCTGATGCATAAGACCAATGCACCACCGATGTAGATCCATGCCAAGACTTGAGCATTTCTAAGTTCATAAATTGCAGAGATTTTTCTTGCCAAATACCCAATGTGTGCAAAGATACCTACAAAAAAGAGCAAGGCCCAACCAAATCGTAGATGGGAGTTTTGCAATCCCAGTCTGAAATATTCAAACACCAGAAGCCACGCGATAACTAGGAAAACTATGAGTTTCACAGAAATGCTTTGACGCAAGACAAAGCGCAAACCTACCACCTGCATGCAAGCCGCAAACCATGTCAGGCCGTTCGCGACTGTGTAAGACACCCATGTGGGTATGACAGGTCTTAAGCCAACCAATAACAAGCCTATGGCAAAAAGCTCACTGCCAACACACCACCAAATAACGGCTTTAGACCTTTGATTGTTCAACGCAATCCAAATCGCAATTGGCATCAGCAGGTAAATAAAACTAAGGAAGAGATAGACCGTTGGAATATGAATCATGCCCACCTCTGATGCTGTCTCGCCCATGAGGCGATATACAAGTCAATATTGCTTACCAAGCAGGTGCCAGTTGCGCTAAACCAGCTGGCGCTTGGCGAGCATCTTCAAAAGTAACGACTTCATAAGCTTCAGGCTGGTTCAGCAGCTCTCGCAACAGCCTGTTGTTCATGGCGTGACCCGAGCGAAAGGCCACATACGAGGCGAGCAGTGGCTTGCCAAGCAAATACAAGTCGCCCATGGCGTCGAGAATTTTGTGCTTCACAAACTCGTCGTCATAGCGCAGGCCATCGCTGTTCAAGACCTTGTAGTCATCCATCACGATGGCGTTGTCCAAACCGCCGCCCAAGGCCAAGCCATTGGCGCGCATCATCTCCACATCGCGGGTGAAACCAAAGGTACGGGCGCGTGCAATATCACGGGTGTAGTCGTTCACATCCATGTCAAACACCACACTTTGGCCTGTGGAATCTACCGCAGGGTGGCGAAAGTCAATTTCGAAGCTGAGCTTGTAGCCGTGATGCGGCTCAAGACGCGCCCACTTCACGTTAGCGCCCTCGCCTTCACACACTTCCACCGTTTTCAACACACGGATGAAACGCTTGGGCGCGTTTTGCTCCAAGATGCCCGCGCTTTGCAGCAAGAACACAAACGAGGAAGCCGAGCCATCAAGAATGGGCACTTCTTCAGCCGTGATGTCGATGTAGAGGTTGTCAATGCCAAGACCTGCACAGGCCGACATCAAATGCTCCACGGTGAACACCTTGGCACCACCATTGGAAATGGTCGACGCCAACCGCGTGTCCGTCACAGCCGTGGCGGTGATCGGAATGTCGACGGGCTGCGGCAAATCCACCCGCCGGAACACGATACCCGTGTCTGGTTGCGCGGGGCGAAGTGTCAGCTCCACGCGTTGACCGCTGTGGAGACCAACACCTACTGCTTTGGTGAGGGATTGAAGGGTTCTTTGTTTGAGCACGGTGTGATTTTAATGAATCCCCTCTCAGTCCGCTTGCTTGCGCAAGAAGGCTGGAATTTCGTAGTCGTCCATGCCACCCGATGACAATGCATCGACCTTGGCAGCTGCCGAGGTACGGTTACCACGCCACACGGCGGGAGAGTTCATGGAGTCGTAGTTGGGTTGTGCAGCGGCAGAACCCAGACCTAAACCACTGGCCAAGCCAGCCAAGCCGCCAGTAGCAGCAGCCAACACGCCTGCAGGCGATGCATTCGGCGCTTGCGAGGTGGGGAAACTCATGCCGTCCGTACCTGTGCGCAACACTTGCAACTGAGGTGCAGCGCGACGGCTACCAGCCAAACCTGTGGCCACCACAGTGACGCGAATTTGGTCGCCCAAGTTTTCGTCATAAGCCGTACCGTAAATCACGTGTGCATCGGGTGAAGCAAATTTGCGAATCGTGTTCATGGCTTCGCGCGACTCAGACAACTTCAAGCCACCCTTGGCTGCTGTGATCAACACCAACACGCCCTTGGCACCTGACATGTCCACGCCTTCGAGCAAGGGGCAAGCCACGGCTTGCTCAGCTGCAATGCGTGCACGGTCTGGACCGCTGGCCGCGGCTGTGCCCATCATGGCTTTGCCGGTTTCGCTCATCACAGTGCGCACGTCTTCAAAGTCGACGTTCACCAAAGCTTCGACGTTGATGATCTCGGCAATGCCGCCAACGGAGTTTTTCAACACGTCGTTGGCAAAGGCAAAAGCTTCGTCTTGGCTGGCGTCTTCGCCCAACACGTCCATCAGCTTTTCGTTCAACACCACGATGAGGGAATCCACGTTGGCTTCGAGTTCAGCCAAACCTGCTTCAGCGTTGCCCATGCGACGGCTGCCTTCGAATTCGAAGGGCTTGGTTACCACGCCAACCGTCAAGATGCCCATCTCGCGTGCCACACGTGCCACCACAGGGGCAGCACCTGTGCCCGTGCCGCCGCCCATACCGGCTGTGACGAACAACATATTGGTGCCTTCCAGCGCGGCACGAATGTCGTCAATCGCGGCTTCGGCCGCTTCACGGCCGCGCTCTGGCTTACTGCCAGCGCCTAGGCCGCTAGAGCCCAGTTGGATGACTTTGTGTGCATTGCTCACGCGCAAAGCTTGTGCGTCGGTGTTCGCTGTGACGAACTCCACACCTTGAACGCGAGAGCTGATCATGTGTTCAACAGCGTTGCCGCCACCGCCACCTACGCCAATGACTTTAATTTGTGTGCCTGAGTTGAATGCTTCAACTTCGATCATTTCGATGGTCATGATGTTTCTCCTAATCTGAAAATTTGCAGTTGCCTAAGTCGTTTGTTTTTTGCTTGTGGTTCATCGCGCTCCTTCTATGAGGGTGGCGCTTTGGCAGCACAGAATCGAGATCGTCGATGCCTGTGCGGTCGCTGCGGCGGGCTGCCGCGTGCAAGGTATAGCAAGGTGTGAGGCATCATGTTTAAAAGTTCCCCACAAACCAGTTTTTGATACTGTCCATCAACGAATTGACCGACCCACTCTTTTGTGAAACTTTGAAACCGCGTTGACGGTCCACACCCGCTTCCGCTAGCAAACCCATCACTGTTGCGGCGCGTGGCTGCGACACCATGTCGGCCAAAGCGCTGCTGTACTGCGGCACACCGCGACGCACAGGCTTCAAGAAAATGTCTTCGCCCAACTCCACCATGCCCGGCATTACCGCGCTGCCGCCCGTGAGCACAATGCCTGACGACAACACTTCTTCGTAACCGGAGTCGCGAATGACTTGCTGGACGAGCGAGAAGATTTCTTCCACGCGTGGCTCAATCACGCCCGCCAAAGCTTGGCGGCTCAACATGCGTGGCGTGCGGTCACCTAGACCCGGCACTTCCACTTGCACGTCTGGGTCAGCCAACAGTTGTTTGGCATAGCCCGATTCAATCTTGATTTCTTCCGCGTCTTTGGTGGGTGTGCGCAAGGCCATCGCAATGTCGCTGGTGATCAAGTCGCCTGCGATGGGGATAACTGCAGTATGGCGAATCGCACCATTGGTAAAGATGGTCACGTCGGTGGTGCCTGCCCCAATGTCCACCAAGGCCACGCCCAGCTCGCGCTCGTCGTCGGTTAACACCGACATGCTAGAGGCCAGTGGGTTGAGCATGAGTCGGTCCACATCCAAGCCGCAACGCCGCACACACTTGATGATGTTTTCTGCCGCACTTTGGGCGCCGGTGACGATGTGCACCTTGGCTTCCAAACGGATACCGCTCATGCCAATGGGCTCGCGCACGTCTTGGCCGTCGATCACAAACTCTTGCGGCTGCACCAACAGCAAACGTTGGTCAGTCGAGATGTTGATGGCCTTGGCAGTTTCCACCACACGGGCCACATCGGCGGCGGTGACTTCTTTGTCTTTCACCGCCACCATGCCTGTGGAGTTGATGCCGCGAATGTGGCTGCCTGTGATGCCGGTGTAAACACGCGTGATCTTGCAATCAGCCATCAGCTCGGCTTCTTTCAAAGCTTGCTGAATGCTTTGCACCGTGGCGTCGATGTTGACCACCACACCACGCTTCAAACCATTACTGGGGGCCACACCGAGGCCTGCGAGCTTGAGCTCACCATCGGGCAACACTTCGGCCACGACCACCATGACCTTGGCTGTGCCAATGTCTAAGCCGACCACCAAATCTTTGTACTCTTTTGCCATAACAGCCTCGTTCTTTCTCTACTTCTGCTCGTTAGCGTTTGGCAGGCACGTCTTGCGTGCTTACCCCGCGCACCCGAATCGCATAACCGTTGTCATGCCGTAAATCGGCTGACTCAATGGCCGAGGCCTTGCGGCCCAGCTTTTGTGTGACTTGCGTTAACGTCTGAGAAACACGTTGCACGCGCACCATCACGTCATCCACACTGCCGCGTCCCAATTCAATCACCGCACCGTGCGCCAACTTGGCACGCCAGCTGCCGCGATCGGTCAAAACCAAGCTGTCCACCCCCAAGCTCAGAGCTTTGAAGATGGGTTCTAGGGCCAAATACATGGCCAGCACTTGCTGCGATTGGCTGTCAGGCCCACTCAGGCGCGGCATCTTGTCGTCATCCAAATCAGCCGCATTGGCTTCAAACACTTCACCGTAGCTGTTGACCATGCGCTGTTCGCCATCGTCACCCCAATAGGCCACGGGCTTGTGCTCTTGCAGCGTCACGCGCAAGCGGTTGGGAAACTCGCGCTGCACCGAAGCCAAACGAACCCAAGGCACGCTCTCAAACGCGCTGCGCACACGACCTAAATCGGCTGTGAAAAAATTACCTGTGAACTTGGTCACCACGTTGGCACGCAAGGTCACTTCGTTGTTGTGCTCCACATCACCCTTCACAGTGACGCCCTTTAAAGCAAACGTTGGCAACTGCACCAAGGACCACATACCGCACACCAGCGCACCCACGACCAAGCCCACAAACATGAGCGAAGCCGCCATGTGCATGAGCTTGACGTCAAGTGGCACTGCCACCGAGGCATTCACCTCGGGACGTGGTCGCATGTGGGTGTAGCGCGTGGTCATAAAGCTTTCGGACCTCCGGGGTGGTCAAGCGTTGCACTCTCAATCAGCATCAAGCACAGTTCTTCATAGCTGATGCCCGCTGCACGCGCAGACATGGGCACCAGTGAATGGCTGGTCATGCCGGGCGATGTATTCATCTCCAGAAGGAACGGCTTGCGGTCAGAGGCCCGCAACATGACGTCCGCACGGCCCCACCCACGGCAGCCTAAGGCCCGATACGCGGCCATGACCAAACGTTGAATTTCTAGCTCTTCGGTTTCAGGCAAACCGCTTGGGCAGTGGTATTTCACATCGTCTGTGAAGTACTTGTGGTTGTAGTCATATGCGCCGTCCGGTGCGGCAATGCGCACCACGGGCAAGACGCGGGCGTTCGGACCGTTGCCCAAGATGGGGCATGTCAGCTCTTCACCAGTGATGAATTCTTCTGCCAACAAATCAGGGTCGTACTTTGTTGCCAACTCAGCGGCCGCGCTCATTTCACTTGCTTGCGTGACTTTGCTCATGCCAATCGATGAACCTTCGCGGGGTGGTTTCACAATCAAAGGCAAGCCCAACTTCGCAGGAATGGCGTTAATGTTGTCGGCCGTTTGATCTTCGGGTGACAACCACACGTAGCCCGGTGTCGACAAGCCAACGGCGCTCCACACGCGCTTGGTCATGACTTTGTCCATGGCCATGGCCGAGGCCATCACGCCTGAGCCGGTGTAGGGAATGCCCAGTAATTCCAACGCACCTTGCACAGCGCCGTCTTCACCGTAGCGGCCATGCAGCGCGATGAAGGCGTGTGTGACGCCCTCGCGCTTGAGCTCATCCAAGCTGCGCTCGGCGGGGTCAAAAGCAGTGGCATTCACGCCCTTGCTTTGCAAAGCTTTGAGCACGCCGCTGCCCGACATGATGGACACATCACGCTCGGCAGACAGGCCGCCCATGAGGACAGCAACTTTGGCGGTTTGGATATTGAAGGTCATGCTTTTATCCACTTCTTAGCTCTTACGTTGTTGCACCAACGCCAGCACCTGGGCTGGCACTTGGCCAATCGACCCTGCGCCCATGCACATCACCACATCGCCTGCTTGGGCCTGGTCGGCAATGACTTGGGCCATTTTTTGAATGTCGTCCACGAACACCAAGGCTTCGTGGCCTGCCACGCGCATGGCGCGCGACAGTGCGCGGCCATCGGCCGCGGCAATCGGCGTTTCGCCTGCGGCGTAAATCTCAGACAACCACAGCACATCGGCCCGCCCTAAGACGGCCACAAAGTCTTCAAAACAATCACGCGTGCGGGTGTAGCGATGCGGCTGAAACGCCAACACCAATCGACGCCCCGGAAACGCACCACGGGCGGCAGCCAAGGTGGCTGCCAACTCGACGGGGTGATGGCCGTAGTCTTCGATGAGGGTGAACTCTCCGCCGTTCTTCGCCGCCACTTCGCCATGACGTTGAAAGCGACGGCCTACGCCTTTGAACTCGGCCAGTGCTTTTTGCAAGGCCTCGTCGGGCACGTTCAACTCCACCGCAATCGCGATGGCCGCCAAAGCATTTAGCACGTTGTGCTCGCCTGCCAAATTGAGGGTGATGTCGAGGTCGGGCAAGGTCACACCATTGCGGCGCTGCACTGTGAAGCACATGCGGCCGTTGTCGGCACGCACATTCACTGCACGCACTTGCGCTTCTTCGTTTAAGCCGTAGCTGGTGATGGGGCGTGACACCTCGGGCAAGATGCTGCGCACGGCAGCATCGTCGGTGCACAAAATCGCTGCGCCATAAAAAGGCATACGGTGCAAAAACTCAATGAACGCAGCCTTCAACTTGTTGAAGTCATGGCCATAGGTGTCCATGTGGTCGGCGTCGATGTTGGTCACCACCGCCATCACGGGCAAGAGGTTCAAGAACGAGGCATCTGATTCGTCCGCTTCCACCACGATGTAGTCGCCAGAGCCCAGCTTGGCGTTCGCGCCTGCGCTGTTGAGCTTGCCACCAATCACGAAGGTCGGGTCCATGCCCGCTTCGGCCAATACGCTAGCCACCAAGCTGGTGGTGGTGGTTTTGCCGTGCGTGCCGGCAATGGCAACGCCTGTTTTGAGGCGCATCAACTCGGCCAACATCACGGCGCGAGGCACCACAGGAATCAGCTTGGCATGAGCCGCCAACACTTCAGGGTTGTCAGCCTGCACCGCAGTGGAGGTGACCACGGCATCTGCACCGGCCATGTGTTGCGCGTCGTGACCCACATAGGTTTGAATGCCCAAGCTTTGCAGGCGCTTCAAGGCCACGCTGTCTGACAAGTCAGAGCCTGATATGGCATAGCCCAAATTCAACAGTACCTCGGCAATGCCGCTCATGCCTGCGCCGCCGATGCCGACGAAATGGATGTGACGAATCGCGTGTTTCATTGTTTTTTTCCTTTCGCTGCGAGCTGCTCGCATGCGGCCACCACGTGATCCACCGCTTCCACCTGACGCATGGCATAGGCCTTTTCGGCACAAGCCAATAAGGTACGGCGCGTCATGAATTGCAAACGGTCAGCCAAGTCTTGTGCTTTCAATTCGTTTTGTGGCACCAACCAACCACCCCCTGCGTCCACCACAAAGCCTGCGTTGGTGGTTTGGTGGTCGTCCACCGCATGAGGGAACGGCACATAAATCGCAGCAGCACCCACAGCGGCCAACTCGGTCACAGTGCTAGCACCGGCGCGGGCAATGACCACATCCGCATCTGCAAAGGCTTGTGCGGTGTCGTTGATGAAAGGCGTCAACTCAGCTTGCACGCCCGCTTCGGCATAGGCCGTGCGCAGCGCATCAATTTGTTTGGCTCCGCTTTGATGTGTCACCTCTGGGCGCTGGTCATGAGGAATCAAAGCTAAGGCTTGAGGCACCACGGTATTCAAGGCTTGCGCGCCCAAACTACCACCCACCACCAAGACGCGAAGCGGACCAGTGCGGTCAGTAAAGCGTTGCGCGGGTTCGGCCTGGTTCACAAAACCATCGCGCATGGGATTACCCACCCACTCAGCTTTCGGCAACACATTCGGGAAGGCACTGAACACACGGTCAGCCACACCGCTCAATACTTTGTTGGCCATGCCTGCCACTGAGTTTTGTTCGTGCAACACCAAAGGCGCGCCCCACAGCACTGCCATCATTCCTGCGGGAAAGGTGATGTATCCACCTAAGCCCACCACCACATCGGGCTTGACACGACGCACCACACACAAACTTTGCCAGAACGCACGCAATAAATTGAAAGGCAACAGCGCCAAAGTTTTGACACCTTTACCGCGTACGCCGCCAAAGGCAACGGTCTCGAAGGCAAAACCACGAGGAGGCACCAACTGACTTTCCATACTCGGCTCGGGCGTACCCAGCCAATGCACGTTCCAACCATGACTGCGTAATTGCTCAGCCACAGCCAAGCCTGGGAAGATATGACCGCCTGTGCCGCCAGCCATGATGAGTGCAGTACGTTGGGTCGTGCTCATAGTCGCCCCCCGTGCATGACAACGCGGTTTTCAAAGTCCACGCGCAGTACCACCGCAATGGCAATGAGGTTCAACAAAATCGCCGACCCCCCGTAACTCATGAGTGGCAAGGTCAAGCCCTTGGTGGGCAAGGCACCCAAGTTCACACCCATGTTGATGAAGGACTGAAAGCCCATCCAAATGCCAACACCTTGTGCAACCAAACCTGCAAACACACGGTCCATGGCAATGGCTTGACGGCCGATGTACATGATGCGGCGTGTCAACCACATGAACATACCAATCACAGCCACCACGCCCACAAAACCAAACTCTTCGCCAATGACGGCCAGCAAGAAGTCGGTGTGCGCTTCGGGCAACCAATGCAATTTCTCAACACTGCCGCCCAAACCGACGCCGAAAATTTCACCTCGACCAATCGCAATCAACGAGTGCGACAGTTGGTAGCCTTTACCCAGCGCATGCTCCATGCTCCATGGATCAAGGTACGCAAAAATTCGCTCACGGCGCCATTCGGACGTAGCGATGATGAGGGCGAACACACCAATCAAGGCGGCAGCAATCAAAAAGAACATGCGGGCGTTGACACCGCCTAGAAACAAAATTCCCATGGCGATCACAGCTATTACCATGAAGGCCCCCATGTCTGGCTCTGACAACAACAGCAAGCCCACCACCGACACTGCCGCACCCATGGGCAATACGGCGGCGAAGAAATTTTCTTTGACATCCATCTTGCGCACCATGTAGTTGGCGGCGTACAGCAACACCCCCCACTTAGCCAACTCAGACGGCTGAAAGTTCATGAAACCCAAACTTATCCAGCGGCGAGCGCCATTGACAGACTTTCCAATGAAAGGGATCAACACCACCATCAGCAACACAATGGAAACGATGAACACCCAAGGCGCGATGCGCTCCCAGGTATTAAGAGGAATTTGGAATGCCAGCAAGGCAACCACAAACGCGACAAACAGCGAAAGCGAATGGCGCAACAAGAAATGCGTTTGCGAATAGCCAGCACCCATTCGTGGATTATCTGGAATGGCAATCGACGCTGAATACACCATGACCAAACCAAACATCAGCAAAGCAAAGGTGACCCACACCAGCGGTTGGTCAAAGCCTTTGACATGCACGGGCGATGCAGCAGTGCGTGTGAACTCTGTGCCGTGCACGCGCACAGGCAAAGCATCCATGCCAGTCTCGGGCTCGGCGCCCATCAGGCGAGTCAAGCTCTGCTTCATACGCTGCATGAAAGAGACTTTGATGAATGAAGCCATGGTGCTCACGCTAAGCCTCCTGCTTCTTCCACCAAGCGGTTCACGGCGCTCACAAACACTTCGGCGCGGTGCGCGTAGTTGCGAAACATATCCATACTTGCGCAAGCAGGCGACAACAACACGGCATCCCCCGAGTGGGCTTGTTCGCTGCACAGCTTGACGGCTTCTTCTAAGGAAGCAGCATCCAGCAATTTGACGCCGCTGTGCTGTAACACCTCACGCAAGACGGGCGCATCACGGCCAATCAACACCACGGCGCGTGCAAAGCGCGATACGGGTTCGGCCAACTGCGCAAAGTCTTGGCCTTTCCCGTCGCCACCCAAGATTACTACCAAGCGGCGATCCAGACCTAGGCCATGCAAAGCGGCCACGGTTGCGCCCACATTAGTGCCTTTGCTGTCGTCAAAATATTCCACACCATTGAGGATGGTCACGGCTTCCACGCGATGTGGCTCACCTGCGTATTCGCGCAGACCAAACAACATCGGGGCCAAATCGCCATCGGCATTGCCCGCCAAGGCCAACGCAGCCAAAGCATTAAGTGCGTTGTGGCGACCACGGATTCGCAGCGCATCGGCAGGCATCAAGCGTTGAATGTGAATTTCTTCTTCGTCTTCACGACGCTTTCGAGTTTCGTCGGCTTCAAGCGCACGCACTAACCAGGTCATGCCGTTGACGGTTTCCATACCGTAATCGCCGGGGCGTTGCGGCATGCCGCTACCAAAGCTGAGGTGGATGCGTGGCTGTTTTTTAGGTGCCTTGGTACGCGAGGACTTAGCGGCCACTTTGGTCACTTCAACGGAAGCGCTGTCCAACATCGCCATCACTGCAGCGTCTTCACGGTTGAGTACCAGCACGCCTTGCTTGCCAAAGATGTGCGCTTTGGCTGCCGCGTAGCCAGCCATGCTGCCGTGCCAATCGAGGTGGTCTTGCGTGAGGTTGAGCACAGTAGCCGCGGTGGGCTCGAAGTTGTCCACGCCCTCCAGCTGAAAGCTTGACAACTCCAGCACCCACACTTGGGGCAGGAAGGGATGCTCAGCGGGTGGCGGAGGTGGCGGCACCAAAGGCGGCAAATCAGCCTCGTAGCGCTCGTCATCGGCGGCGGCCTCTTGGTCCAAGTCTTCACTGACATCGAACGCCATTTGTGGGGCAGCCGCTTTTTCCACGGCTTCTGCAACTGCGCGGGCTTTCTCTGCCGCTGCTTCATCAGCGACCAGCTCAGCAGCAGCTTGCTTTTCAGCGGATTTGTCCAACGCTTGCGAGAGGGTGTCAAGCAAGGTGGGGCCAATATTGCCAGCCACGGCCACACGTCTGCCTGCTCGTTCTAGCAACTGGCCCGTCAACGAAGTGACCGTTGTTTTACCGTTGGTGCCCGTGATGGCCAACACCTTGGGGTGATAGGCCATGCTGGTCTGCAAGTCAGTCAATGCTTGTGCGAACAAGGTCAACTCTGTGCCAACCCACAATCCCGCGGTTACTGCAGCGCTCCAAACAGGCGCAACCGACTCAGGAGTGAGGCCTGGGCTCTTGAACACCGCACGCACCTCTTGGCCTTCGACCAAGCTGGCGTCAAACGCTCCATGCACAAATGTCACGGCAGGTAACTCGCTACGCAAAGTAGCCAAATGCGGCGGCTCTGCACGCGTGTCCACCACTTGCACGTGCGCACCGTTGCGCACGCACCAACGCGCCATCGCCAGGCCGGAATCACCCAAGCCCAGAATCAGCACTGATTGGTTGTGAAGTTGCTGCATCGTTTTATCTCAGCTTCAAGGTCGACAAACCCACCAGGCACAGCAGCATGGTGATGATCCAAAAACGCACGACGACTTGGGTTTCTTTCCAGCCGCTTTTCTCGAAGTGGTGATGCAAAGGCGCCATCTTCAGGATGCGACGGCCTTCGCCATATTTCTTCTTGGTGTACTTGAAGTACGTCACTTGCAACATGACCGACAAAGCTTCCACCACAAAGATGCCCCCCATGATGGCCAGCACAATTTCTTGACGCACGATCACCGCAATCGTGCCGAGTGCGCCACCCAAAGCGAGCGCACCTACGTCACCCATGAACACTTGCGCAGGGTGTGTGTTGAACCACAAAAATGCCAAGCCCGCTCCGGCCATGGCCGCGCAGAAAATCATCAACTCACCAGAGCCTGGGATGTAGGGGAACAACAGGTATTTGGAATACACAGAGCTGCCGGTCACGTAAGCAAACACACCTAAGGCCGAGCCCACCATCACCACCGGCATGATGGCCAAGCCATCCAAGCCATCGGTCAAGTTCACGGCATTGCTAGAACCGACAATGACCAAGTAAGTCATGATCACGAAGCCAAACACACCAAGTGGATAGCTCACTTCTTTGAAGAAGGGCAAGAACAAACCTGCTTTTGGTGGCAAGTTCACATCAAAGCCCGACTTCACCCACGAGTAGAACAACTCCAGCACACGGTAGTTACTGCTCTCCGAAATACTGAACACCAAATACAAGGCGGCCACCAAGCCGATGATGGATTGCCACATGTATTTCTCGCGTGAAGGCATACCCTCTGGGTCTTTGTTGACCACTTTGCGCCAGTCATCCACCCAACCAATGGCACCAAAGCCGAAGGTCACGATCATCACGATCCACACAAAGCGGTTCGACAAATCCGCCCACAACAACGTAGAAACAGCGATGCCAATCAGAATCAACACACCACCCATGGTGGGCGTGCCGCTCTTGGCCAAGTGAGACTGCATGGCATATTCGCGAATCGGCTGACCAATCTTCAATGCGGCCAAACGGCGAATCACGGCGGGGCCAGCGATCAAACCAATTAGCAATGCGGTCAACGCTGCCATTACCGCACGGAAGGTGAGGTACTGAAACACGCGGAAGAAACCAAATTCTGGCGAAAGGGTTTGCAGCCATTGGGCTAAGGTCAGCAGCATGGCGTGGTTTCCTTTATTTGGTGATCGTGACAGGCGCTGATCGCTTCGATCACACGCTCCATCTTCATGAAACGTGAGCCTTTGACCAACACGCTGCCCAGCTCCGGCAGCAGTTGCATCACGTGCTGATTCAAAGCGTCGATATCGGACTTGTGTTGTGCATTTGCGCCGTAGGCGGTGGCGGTGTGTGCAGCCAAGTCGCCCAAGCACAGCACATGGTCAATGCCCATTTGTGCGGCATGCAGGCCCATCTCTTGGTGGAACTCGGGGCCTTGTGTGCCCACCTCGCCCATATCGCCCAGCACCAGCAAACGTGGCGCAGGCAATTCGGCCAATACGTCGATTGCGGCACGGACTGAGTCAGGGTTGGCGTTATAAGTGTCATCTACCACGGTGATGTCGCGGCCTTGGTACTGAAGACCGAATGCTCGTGAGCGACCTTTGACGGGCTCAAAACTGTTGAGGCCTTGTTCGATGGTTGCCAAAGATACGCCCGCCGCCAATGCACAGGCCGTGGCAGCCAAAGCATTGCCCACGTTGTGTCGACCTGCGATGTGCAGCTGCGTGCGCAATACACCCGCAGGTGTTTGCGCCTCCACCACCCAGTGGTCGTTGAACCAATCGGCTTTGAGTAACTTAACTTCGGCGTGATCGGTTGCGTTAGCTGTCATCGAAAAACGCACGCAAGCTCGCTTGCCTGCCAAGGCTTGCCAAAGCGGGCTGAATTCGTCGTGCGCTGGAAACACAGCCACGCCTTCAGCAGGCAAGGCCTGAATGACTTCGCCGTTTTCTTGAGCCACGGCTTCGACCGTGGCCATGAACTCAAGGTGTTCGCGCTGAGCGTTGTTCACCAAAGCCACCGTGGCTTGCGTCATGTGGGCCAAGCCCGCGATTTCTCCGGGGTGGTTCATACCTAGCTCCACCACCGCACTGCGGTGATGGGCGCGCATGCGCAGCAGCGTGAGTGGCACGCCAATGTCGTTGTTCAAATTGCCTTGCGTGGCCAAAGTATCATCGCCAAAGCCTGCGCGCAAGATGCTAGCGATCATTTGTGTGACGGTGGTCTTGCCGTTGCT